>NZ_JAOUSE010000099.1:0-1771 GCF_025660415.1 Pallidibacillus thermolactis | reverse complement strand
AGGCTTTGTTAAAGTTAGTTGTTGATAATTTGATAAACGGGAACTTATGTTCTATAATGGGCTTATCATTATAAAAGTTGGTGATGACGGTGAGAGCAACTGATATTCTTAAAGCTATTCAAAAACTAAATCCAGCAGAAAAACATCGATTACGAGAGTATTTAATTGATGCACTTACAGCATCCTCCTCAACAGGAACCGTTCTTCAAGAAATATCTGAACGTAAAAACAAGAATGGTTATCATTGTCCAGATTGTGAATCGGAACATATTGTTCGGTTTGGAAAATACTCAACAATCGTCGGAGGAGAGGAAGTTAAAAAGCAACGGTATCGATGCAAAGCGTGTAAAAAGACATTTACTGACCTTACGTATTCAGCTTTATATCGAACTCGTCGTCTTAACCAATGGATGAAGTTTATTGAGTGTATGATAGAAGGATACTCTTTGCGTAAGTCTGCTGAATTAATTGGTAATGTAACTCACGTCACATTATTCTACTGGAGACACAAGCTCCTATCTTCGTTAAAACAACTGGAAATATCAAACTTCCAAGGTATCGTTGAAATGGACGAGACCTATTTCCTATACTCAGAAAAAGGACAGAGAAAGATTAAAGATAGAAAGCCCCGCAAACGAGGTGGTTCTGCAAAGAAGCGTGGTATTAGCAACGAACAAGTATGTGTTTTAGTTGCAAGGGACCGTGAAAAAATGACTTTTTCACAGGTATTGGGAATGGGTAGATTAACAAAAGAACAACTGGACAAAGCTATCGGTCATAAACTTTCAAGTGAAAATATATTATGCACCGATTCTTGGCGTGCCTTTAAAACATACGCTGCTGAAAAAGGGATGAAAATTTATCAATTCAAGTCTGATGGAAAGGTTCGTACAAAAGGTCTATACCATATTCAGAACGTTAATAATTATCATCGGAGGCTTAAAGGATGGATGCAACGTTTTAATGGTGTTGCAACTAAGTATCTAAATAATTATCTTGTTTGGTTTCAAGTATTGGAAAGTATTCAACATCAAAGAAATGAAGTCACAATGAATGACTTGATTATTAGAGGGAATTTAATACAAAATTTAGAAACCTATGATACACTTAGGTTAACTAAATTCACGATATAAACATCGATTCTTATTCAACAACGGAGCAGGGATAGTTGAAGAACATTCTGTTATAATTTTAATAATTTAACCTTGAAATAGCTAGGAGTGAGTAATAAATGATTAGAGTGGATGTAGTATATGCATTTATTTATAAGGAAGATGAGAAAAAAATCCTTATGGTTAATAACAAGGGTGGAGGTTGGTCTCTTCCTGGTGGTGCAGTGGAACAAGGGGAAACTTTAGAACAAGCAGTTATTCGAGAGGTTAAGGAAGAAACAAATTTAACAATTGAAGCTGGTGAAATTATAGCTGTCAATGAAGCAATGTTTAAAGAAAAGAGTCATCACGCTTTATTTATAACATTTAAAGCAAAAGTCATCGAAGGAGAAATTTCAATTGTAGATAAAGACGAAATTTCAGAAATAGAATGGGTAGACATACGAAGGGCTAATGATTTAATGCCTTATCATCCTAATGGAGTTGATAGCTTACTTAAAGCCTCATCTCCTTATACATTTCAAGGTTAATAAACCTTGGTCCTTCTTCTGCTAATGGGGACTTTAGTCGAAGAAGGCAATACTATGATTTAGAACTTCCAAATAATTGGAAGTTCTAAATTTTTTTATTCAATATCAACATTAAACTTTAACAGAGCC
>NZ_JAOUSE010000098.1:0-1888 GCF_025660415.1 Pallidibacillus thermolactis | reverse complement strand
AGTAGATTGTCAAAGGATCTTTTCACTTTGACAATCTACTTGGGACGTGGAACAATCCATGAATGGTTGTTGTGCAAAAAAACTTAATCTTTTTGTGTCCAAAAACTTGACGTAGATCCATATAATTGATTATATTTTCTATGAAAAATATTAATATTTTGAGGTTAATAAATAATTCTATTATAAATCCTTAATTTATAGATTGCTAATAATTTAATATAATATGAGATTAAATGAGGTAAAAAATGGTAAGAAGAAAAATAGGTAGAAATGAACCATGCCCTTGTGGAAGCGGAAAGAAATTTAAAAGATGCTGTATCAATATTATTGATAAACCAGATGATCCAGAAATTAATAATTTAAATAATTTTAAACAAAATTATCAGAGGCTTAGAAGGGAATCGAGAATCAAACAATGCTTACACCCTAATAAAGATAAATGTTCTGAAAAAATAATTAAAGCTCATTCGATACAAAATAATAAAATATTAAAAAGTATTTCAAGTAATGGTAAGGTATATATGCCTTGCCCGAAGCCTGATAACCCTTTTGCTGTAATAACTGAATATGGTAGAAAAGAGGCAACTACATTTACAGGATTCTGTGGTTATCATGATAAAACAGTGTTTCAACCAATTGAAGACAACCCATTTGATAAAAGTATAAAGCATATATTCTTGTACACATATCGTTGTTTCGCAATTGAATACCATAAAAAGCAAGAAGTAGTAAATTTGGGACGCAAGTTATTTAATAAAAAACCTTCTTTGTTATCTTTATCCAAGGAACAAAACCCATTTGGTGGTATGCAATTGGCAGTTAATGATTTTGAACCAGTTAAGCAAAAGTTTGACAGAGCTCTATTAGATAAAAACTATGATATTTTAACTAGTGTTGTTTGGGAATTTAATCAACGTGTAAACTTTGCTGGAACAGGATTTGAAGCTCCGACAAAGGACTTAAATGGAAATATAATCCAGGATATTACAAATATAGATGTTTTGGCAAAACATATATTTGTAATGGTCTTTCCAGAAGAGGATAAAACCTATTGTATTATATCTTGGCTTAAAGAAAATGATAAACTCTTTTCAGGATATCATAAGCAACTTATGAATTTGAATGAAAAACAAAGAAAAAATTATATAAATAATATCCTTCCAATAATTAGCGAAAATATTGCAATAAATCCAGATGCTTGGGAGCAATGGGAGGATTATAAGAAAGATGAGTTTGGTTCTTTAATTTGGGGAATGGAAACATTAGCTGAATTATCTGGTTCAGGGTGGAATAGATTAGAACCTACAGTTATTGATTTGTTTGAACTCTAAAACTTTTATATGCCTCATGCTTTAAAGTCTTATAGTTTTTATTACAATGGGAATATGGAAGAATCAGAATTCCAATACAAAAAACTGGCCATATGACGGATAGAATGCGAGCAACAAGAGTCTGCAACAGTGGTTGTAGGCTCTTGTTGTATAATTACGGAATCAAGGAAGGTGCGTCATAATTGAATTTAAAATCAAGTGGGGGGATTGTGATTGAATACCACAGTGTTAAAATTAGAGAATTGTAAAAATGCTTTAAGACGTACATACGATAAGTATATGGATAATAAAAGTAATAATTTTGATTTTAATATATATTTAAGCAATGAAGAGTATAAAGAATCCAGATTGACAATTATGAAAATTTGCAAAGAGAAAGAATTAGAAGTACCAAAAATATTTAAAGATTGTAGAAGCGTAGAGGAATTTATTTTGCTTCCTCGCTATTTAATGTTTAGTTTAAAGCTTCCCAAAGCTGTCTATACTGGGTAATACTACTAAATTACCTGGGGTGATAGTCTTATGAAAAACTTTGAAGAAGAGTATAATGTATTCCA
>NZ_JAOUSE010000097.1:0-1919 GCF_025660415.1 Pallidibacillus thermolactis | reverse complement strand
GAGGCTGTCCAAAAAGTGAGTAATTTTCACTTTTTGGCAGCCTCTTTCTATTAAATCGGTGCATATAAACACAAAAAAATCGCCCTTTCTAGTAGAATGTAAGTGACCAAACAAACATTTTAGAAAGAGGGCGATTTTTATGAGTAATCAAAAGACTACTATTATGAATGATACCATGCAATTGTCATTTTTTCCAGAAATAAACGATAAAGAACCTTCAAAACCAAAAAGAGAGATTACTCCTACATTTAAAGAATACAACAATAAGCAAGTCATGGTTATTTATGATATTGAGGGGTTAATACCTGATAACCATGTGGCACGAGTAGTAGATGAAATGGTTGAAACAATACCAGATGAGCGACTGTTTTCTTATTATAAGGGCGGTGGTCGCCCTCCTTTCCATCCAAAAATGATGCTTAAGATTATTCTGTATGGCTATTCTCAAAAGAGGTACTCCTGTCGTCAAATACATAGAATGACAATGGAAGATATCCCTACCATGTGGTTAGCCGCCATGCAACAGCCTGACTATCGAACCATTAATGACTTTCGTGGTTCACGGATGCAAGATATGATTGACGAATTATTTGAGGCAGTTATCCACAAATTGATTGAAGAAAAATACATCACATTTGAAAACTACTTTCTTGATGGAACAAAATTTGAAGCTGACGCCAATAAATATTCCTTCGTTTGGAAAAAATCAGTCACAAAATATGAGGCAAAATTAAAAGAAAACATTGAGAAAACGTTGAAGAAGATCCACAATATTACAGAGTTAGAGGCCGAAGAAATAGGTCAAACAACAGAGGTTGATGAACAGGATTTAGAAGCAGTTGCCAATGAACTTGAAGAAAAAGTAGAACAACTAACAAAGAAAATTGAAGAGGAAACAACATCATCTGTACGTAAAGAAATGCGACGTGAACGTACTCAAATCAAGAAAACGATAAAGAAAATAAAAGAAGACTATATTCCTCGCATGACAAAATACAAGGAACAAAAACAAGTTTTCGGTGACCGTAACAGCTATTCGAAAACGGATACTGACGCTACCTTTATGCGTATGAAAGAAGATCATATGAAAAACGGACAACTCAAACCAGGTTATAACGTTCAAATGGCGACTGAGAACCAATTTATCTTGTTTTATTCCATCCATCAACGTCCTGCGGACACTCGTTGTTTTATACCTCATATGGAGAAACTGGCAAACACTTCTTTACCAATGCCTAAAAAAGTGATCGCCGACGCTGGATACGGCAGTGAAGAAAATTATGTTTATGCCGTTGGGGATGATAGAGAACAACGCTTTGAATTTCTAATTCCTTACGGGACTTATTTAAAAGAACAAACTCGAAAATATAAAAATGATATTAAAAATGCGAAGAATTGGGAGTATATAGAGGAAGAAGACTGCTTTATTTGTCCAAACGGAAGGAAAGTGAGTTTTAAAAAATATCTAAATAAAAAGAATCCATCTGGCTATGAACAAAGTTTTAAAATTTATGAATGTGAAGATTGTACGGATTGCCCATTAAAACCACAATGCACAAAAGCAAAAGGGAATCGACAAGTACATTGGAATACAATCTATGAAGAAATGAAAGCCAGAGCCAAAACAGCCCTTGCGTGTGAAACGAATGCCGCAATCTACGCTCGACGGAAAATCGAGGTAGAAAGTGTGTTCGGTCACATCAAGGGCAATCGGTCGTTCCGCAGGTTCTCACTGCGGGGACTCAATAAAGTCCATGTTGAGTTTGGAATTGTAGCATTAGCCCATAATATACTGAAAGTAGCAGGCATACGCCAGCTACTTTCAGATAAAAATCCAAAAAATAAAAAGGCAAGTGGAGAAAAACAAATAATTTTTTCCACTTGCCTCATTTTTTAGGACTTTTTAGACAGCCCCTTTT
>NZ_JAOUSE010000096.1:0-2433 GCF_025660415.1 Pallidibacillus thermolactis | reverse complement strand
TGTATTTGGCAAGTAAAAAATGTATGATTTGGCATTTAAAATTGTATGCCACTTGCCAAATCCTTTTATCCATGTAGTAAGGATTCTTTATAACGGAAACTATCACCTGTAAAGAGTAGTAAATGTGAATGGTGTATCAAACGATCGATAACTGCTTCCGTTAATATAGGGTCACCAAATACGTGATTCCACTGTCCAAACTGTAAATTCGTTGTTATTACGATACTTTTATTCTCATAACACATAGAGATAACTTGAAATAAAAGCTCGGCACCTTCTTTATTGAGTGGAATATATCCCAATTCATCTAACACTAGTAAATCTAGTTTTTCTATTTGTTTCATCATTTTAACTAAAGAGCCTTGCTGATTTGCTTCAATCAACTTATTTACTAAAGATGCAACTGTAAAAAATTTCACTCGACTGCCAAATCTATGTATGGCATTTAAGCTGATTAAAGTTGCCAAATATGTCTTTCCAGTACCAACTCCACCATACAAAATAAGATTTTCTTTCTCAGCAATAAAGTCTCCATTTAGAACTGTCGTTCTACTGATTCCTTGAGGAATCTGAATGTGTTCCCACTGATAGGGTTGATCTCCTGTTTTAGGCAGTTGTGCTTGTTTAAGTAAAAGATTGATTCTTCTTTCTTCTCGATTTTGTACTTCCTTCTCAAATAACTTGAGAAGGTATTCTTGGTTACTGTTTGCTTCTATCTGTTGATAATTTTCTCTTATCCAGCTCAATTTTAATCGTTTTGCATATCCTTCTATTTGCTCGTTCATTATTGATCCTCCTTTTGAAAGAAGGTATCATAATGAGACAGTCCCCTCGTTATTTCAGGAACCCTTGGTAATGGCACTTTAGGTTGAATCGTTGTATGCGAGGTATTTTGATTTAGTATTGTATAGAAACAATGCTTAATTTGATCAACGCTTGGGTGTCCATGGACTGAAGCTGTTTGTAATGCCTCGTTTAGTAATGAAAAATCATCATTCTTTAAGAGTTCTCCCAATAAACGCAAAGCTTTTTTCTGCTCTTCCTCCGTACAATCATTCAAATAGTCAGACCATATGGTTGGAAATTGATTATAAATACTTGAATATTTAATGGCTCTCGGTCGTTTTGATAATAAATCTAAATACGGCTGCCATATCATTGATTTCCTTTTAATGCCATATAAACGTGAATGTTTTACTACCACTTCGTTACGGTCATTCAGGATATTTACCGTATTATACGTAATACAAACTCTGACCAATTGCTTTGCGAATCGTGGGGAAGTCGAATATTGCTTTTTATCTACTGTAACCATCCCGTATTTGTCTGCTCTTACATCTTGATAACGGGCACAATGAAATTCCTTTTCCGGAAGCATAAGCCAATTCTCTTGATCTACTTTATAAAGTTTAGATTGTAAGATGTTTTTTTCGTAATGTGGACGATCACGATCTTCTTCAGCTTGCTTCCACAGTGTTTTATTAAATTGGTCAAGATCTAATATTGTGTTTTCTGGTAATAAGAAGTTATTACGAACATATTTAACCATTGCTTCTACGTGGCCTTTTTCATTACCTTTTCTTGGGTTACAAAATTCATATTTAAATCCATAATGTAAAACAAATCTTTCAAATGTATCAGTTAAATCACGCTCTCCTTTTGAATGTATCTTCTTAACGGCAGGTGATAAATTATCAAAACGAATTATCTTAGGTACACCACCCATATGATGAAACATTCGCTGTAATCCCTCTAGTAAACATTCTGTATTTTCCGAAGGAAAAACTTGAAAGTAAAAAGTATTACTATAAGGGAATGACATAACTAAATATGGTAGGTCAATCACCTCTGATTGATATTTAAATGGTGCCGTTCCAAAGTCTACTTGAGCAGTTCCAGGAATTGCTTCAAGAGGTAAAGCTGCATCTACTGTTGTTACGGTTAACTCTTTTTTACGACGAGATACATAATCACGAACTGTTCGATAAGATCCTTTGAAACTATGGAACTTTTCCAGCTGTTCAAACATTCTTTTAGCCGTTCTTTGGTATTTTTTCTTCTTTTTGAGATCTTCTTTTATCCATTTATCCAATATAGGTTTAACCGGATCCATAACCGGTGATTTTCGTTTTTGTTTTTCCTTTTTGTTAAATTCTTCTTGATTGGCATATTTACTAACCGTACGTGGATCAATGCCCATTTTTCTGCCAACGCTGGCATAAGTTTCTCCTTTTTGATTTACTTCATGTCTGATATAATCAATTTGAGCCACTGCTAACATCTCCTAATATCCTCCTGTTAAACGTTGTTGGTCCAACGAGGAGTTTAAAATTATTTGGAGGAGTTGGCAAGTGGTTTTTTATTTGTGTAAGAAATTTTCGAACCATACACA
The DNA here is from genome assembly GCF_025660415.1 of Pallidibacillus thermolactis. Lineage (NCBI taxonomy): Bacteria > Bacillati > Bacillota > Bacilli > Caryophanales > Bacillaceae > Pallidibacillus > Pallidibacillus thermolactis. Next base: position 41 of record NZ_JAOUSE010000096.1, on the reverse strand, counting down.
AATTAAATGCCATTACCTACATTTTTAGTTTGCCATAAACA
>NZ_JAOUSE010000095.1:0-2550 GCF_025660415.1 Pallidibacillus thermolactis | reverse complement strand
TCTAACCGATAAAATATAATTAACAGTTTTAGATAAATAAGATTTTACACTTCTTATTTGGAAGGGGCTGGAAATTCCCCTTCTTATCCAACAAATTCTATTAAAATACATCTCCATCACTGGTATATTCAAAGTAGAACAACTAGGATAACGGTGATGGAGGTTTTAGAAAGGTGGACAAGTTTGAAGTGTATATTCAAATACGTCAATTATTAGAACAAGGATTTACAAAAACTTCTATAGCAAAAAAGTTAGGGATATCAAGACCTACACTGTATCGCTATTTAGAAAAAAGCCCAAAAGAAATGGCTGAATGGATTGATTCTACTAAAACAAGAAAGAAAAAACTTGATCCTTATAAAGACCTGATTTTATCTTGGCTTCGGGATCATCCAGACATGAAAGCCTCTCAAGTCGAAGATTGGTTAAAAGAAAGATTTCCAGAATTAAAAGTGTCTGAAAGTACCGTTAGGTCCTATGTTAGAAATCTTCGTAAGGAGTATAATATCCCAAAAGATATTAATAAGAAACGAGATTATGAGGCTATCCCGGATCCGGAGATGGGAAAACAAGTACAAGTTGATTTTGGAGAAACACGTCAAAAAACACCTGAAAATAAAACAGTGAAATTGTATTTTATCGCTTTTGTACTATCGAATTCACGTTATAAATATACCGAGTTTCTTGACCGTCCATTCACTACTCGAGATGTAATACGTGCACACGAAAATGCTTTTCGTTGGTTTGAGGGAATCCCTCGTGAAATTGTATATGATCAGGACTCACTCATTGTAGTAAGTGAAAATGGTGGAAATTTAATATTAACAAAAGAATTCGAGCAATATCGTCAAGAACGAAGGTTTAATTTACATGTTTGTCGTAAAGCAGATCCTGAAAGTAAAGGGAGAATTGAGAATGTAATTGGTTATATTAAATATAACTTTGCAGCTCATCGAATATTTACAAATATTGATCGCTGGAATGAGGACGCAATAAAATGGCTAAATCGGACAGGGAATTATAAAATCCATAATACGACCAAAAAAAGACCGGTCGAAGCGTTTCAAGAAGAAAAGAAACACCTAAGACCGATCACCAAAGATTTAAAAAATCAATATTCAATACCTGTCTCTAGTATAACAAGAAGAGTAAGACAGGACAATACTATTATATACAAATCAAATCGTTACTCAGTACCTCTCGGTACATATAACAAACAAAAAGACGTTAATATTTCTACAAAAGATGGGTACTTATATATTTACGCATCTGAAAATGGCCTATTAATCGCAAAACATAAAATCAGTCCTGGAAAGGGCAAATTAATTCAGGACAGACAACATACCCGAGATCGTTCCAAAGGAATCGATGCATTATTAGAAACTGTGGCAAGTTATTTTGATGATTATGAATTAGCCAAGTCATATTTAGCAGAAATCCGAACCAAATACCCAAGGTATGTTCGGGATCAATTCCAAATGATAATAAAAATCATTAAAAGTACCAAGCAACAAGCAATTATTGATAAAGCCTTGACAGTATGTTTTCAGAGGAAACTTTTTAGTGCAACAGATTTTGTCGATATAGTTAAGTATATTGAACGGCAACGACAAGTTTACACTACAAAAAGTGATAAACAGTGTAATGTGCCAATAAAACCTTTAGACGTTCAAAATGAATCGATTTTCTATATATCAACACCACAAAGGGATATCAATGAATACTTAACTGTATTGGAGGCTGACAAATGAGTGATTTAAGTTTAGCTCAAGAACGTTTAAAAACATTGCGTATGTCGGAATCAGCTCAATATTTACCTACGCTAGTTAAAGAAGCCGAAATGCATGATAAATCTTATTTAGGTTTTTTAAACAGTATTTTAGAATACGAGCAAAAACGAAGAGAAGAAAAACTACTTGAAAGAAGATTAAAATGGGCTGCTTTTCCAAGTCACAAAACACTAGATGAATTCAATTTGGATGAACAGCGGTCATTAAGTAGAAAACAGCTTAATCAATTAAAAGAATTAACTTGGATCGAACAGCTTTACAATATAATCTTTCTGGGACCACCTGGGGTGGGTAAAACTCATTTGGCCATAGGTTTAGGATTAGAAGCAATCCATCAAGGATATAAAGTAATGTTTATATCGATGGGTGATTTAGTCCATACACTAAAAACAGAAGAAATTTCAAGAAAATCAAAGACACGAATGAAGAGAATACGTGATGCAAATTTGTTAATTATTGATGATTTAATGTTTATGGCCATGGATCAACATGAGGCTAATCTATTTTTTCATCTAATTAATGATTTATACAATAAATCTTCAATTATACTAACCTCCAATAAGGCACCCAAAGATTGGGGTGAATTATTGGGGGACCCTGCGATAACAACAGCTATATTGGATAGAATCATTCATCGAGCTGAGATAATTCACTTAAATGGTGATAGTTATCGAATGAAACATAGAACCTCTATTTTTGAATCATCAAAAGTGTAAAAAATAATTTATCAAAAACTGTAACATTTTACTTGACGCTCACA
>NZ_JAOUSE010000094.1:0-2631 GCF_025660415.1 Pallidibacillus thermolactis | reverse complement strand
TATTGTCTGTACGCTTCGATAACATCCTAAATTTCCCCCGTTAACCAAGAATTCTATCCCTATTATACAAAAAAAACCTGTAGATTTGGCCACTAGTTAGGGACTTTGTCTACAAGCTGAAAGAACGCTAATTCAGCGTTCTTTTTTAATTTGCCTAAATCTTTCTTGTTGAAACTATTTTAAATTCATATTATGTTGTTTATTATAATATAAACTTGATTCGAATAAGTTATTAAAGTTCGGGAGAGATTTTCATGAAAAAATTATTTATAATTTTAATTCAAATTTTTTTCATTTATATTATTTGTAAGTTTGGAGAAACAATTCAGCAAGTACTTCATTTGCCGATACCAGGTAGTATCATCGGTCTATTATTATTATTTCTCCTTTTAATTACAAAAATCATTCCAGAAAAATGGATTATGGAAGGGGCTAACTTATTATTATCTGTCATGACTTTGTTTTTTGTACCAGCTACCGTCGGGATTATGAATTACTTTCATATTTTCCAAGGGAAGGGTTCGTTACTAATTTTACTTATTATTTTTAGCACCGTTCTTGTAATGTTAAGTTCTGGTTTTGTTGCTGAAAAGTGGAATAAAAAATCAGTAGGACGGGAGGATCATTTTACGGCATGAAAATTATACTAACAAGTATCCTTTTTATTATAGTGACATTAGTAATCTTCATTTTCTCAACTAACTTATATAAAAAATACCCACTTCCCATATTGAATCCATCTTTAATTACAACTACTGTAGTGATTATGTTTCTGCTACTTTTTCAAATTCCATATGATACATATATGTTAGGTGGAAAATGGATCCATGAATTACTAGGGCCCTCGGTAGTGGCTTTAGCTTATCCTTTATACAAACATATCGGACTCATTATTAAGCATTTTAAAATTATTATTTCTTGCATTTTTACAGGGATGATCGTGAATATGGTGTCAATTTTATCTTTCTTTATATGGTTAGGATTTTCTAATGAAGTTACCCTTTCTGCTATCCCAAAATCAATAACGAGTGCTATTGCTATAGAGGTAGCCAATCAAATTGGTGGCATTCCCTCTTTAGCCGTTGTCTTCGTAATGATGGCAGGTTTTTCAGGCATTATCCTCGGACCATATCTATTTAAATGGTTTAACATTCAAAGTGAATTAGGAAGAGGAATGGCATTAGGGAATGCATCACACGCCATTGGAACATCTAAAGCACTTGAATACGGCGCAACAACTGGATCAATTAGTTCAACAGGGATGATCTTATCAGCTGTTCTTAGCGCATTTTTAATTCCAATATTTATCACTATTATATTCTGACTCAACATAAAAAGAGGTTTTCTGCATAATAAGCAGAAAACCTCTAGTTTCGTTATGCATTAACTAGTTCTTCACCAATTGCTGCTAATCGTTCTTTTACTTGTTCTTTTGTTAAACCATGTTCTTTGACATATAAGTTTCTAGGGTGAACACGGCATTCATGGGTACATCCTCGTAAATATTTATGTTCGTTTTCTTCAGAACATAGAATTTGTTTATTACATTCTGGGTTTGCACAGTTCACATAACGTTCACAAGGCTCACCATCGAAATAATCTCGTCCTACAACAACATGTTCTACCTGGTTCACAGGAACAGCGATCCGTTCATCAAAGACGTATAATTTACCATCCCACATTTGCCCTTTCACTTCAGGGTCTTTACCATAAGTAACAACCCCACCATGAAGTTGGTAAACATCTTCAAATCCTTCACGTTTTAACCAACCGGAGAATTTTTCACAACGAATACCACCGGTACAGTAAGTTAAAATCGTTTTACCTTCAAATTTATGTTTATTTTTACGGAACCATTCAGGTGTTTCACGGAACGTTTTCACATCCGGTCGAATTGCACCACGAATGTGTCCTAAATCGTATTCATAATCATTACGAACATCAATCACAACCGTATTGTGTTCTTGCATCTTTTTGAAAAATTCCTTAGGTTCAAGATAATGACCTGTTAATTCGTTCGGATTAATATCTTCCTCTAAACTCAAGTTCACAATTTCTTTTCGGAAACGTACACGCATTTTTTTGAACGCATGACCTTCTGCCTCATCAATTTTAAATACCATATCACTAAAACGAGGATCTTGTTTCATCGTTTCCATATATTTATTTGTTTGCTCAACCGTACCAGAAACAGTACCGTTAATTCCTTCATATCCAATATGAATACGACCCTTTAAACCTAAATCTTTACAGAACTTTAAATGTTCTTGTGTAAATGTTTCCGGGTCCTCAATATCTACATATTTATAATATAGTAATACTCGATAATCCATTATTAAATTCGCTCCCTTATACTCCAAATATAATGTCACTGTTTTTTATTTTAACATAGTTTGTATAGTCTTTAACATAATTTTGTTTTAGTAAAGTTCTCCAGTAAAAAGGGAAAATCGGTAAAATTCTATTTATATTTCTATCCGTTTTAAAAAAATTTAAAACGTTAGAGAATAAAAACATACTAACATTAGTAGTACAGACCTAGGCCAAGGTTTGTGCTACTATTTTTTTATAGTAGAAGTGAAGGAAGGTCGAACAGCCCCTGGGACCAAATAGAGTCCGTATTAAAAACAG
>NZ_JAOUSE010000093.1:0-3056 GCF_025660415.1 Pallidibacillus thermolactis | reverse complement strand
CTGGACATGGAAAAGACCATGTCCAGCCTAAATAAGATAAGAATCTTAGAAAATGATGAGCAAAAAAAGACAAATCCCAACTCAAATGAAGCATTTGAGTTGGGGTTTGTCGACAGTCTGAAAAGAACTGCCTACAAGCAGTTCTTTTCTTATAAATAGATTGATCTTATATATAGATTGGTTGAACAAATTTTTTGAGTAAAAAATTCGTTTTTTTATCATTTTTATCTATTATCACTTCAATTCGTAGGTTTGTATAGCTTTAGTAAATATTATTTATCATTTTTAATCAAAAAATAATAAAAAGTTTCTTTGCTTCCAATGTTGCTTTGAATCTTTTACTATATTAAAATAGTCATCATGTAAATGAACTTCTATGAAAGGAAATTCAATATGAAACAAAATATCGGTTTTATCGGTTGTGGAAATATGGCGAAAGCTTTAATTAATGGCATGATACAAACTGATTCAGTTAATCCTGAAAATATCATTGTTTCTAATCCATCTATGCCAAAGTTAAACGAAGTACGTGAAAAGTTTAATATAAATATTACACAAAATAACATAACAGTAGCAGAAAATAGTGATGTTGTTTTTCTTTCTGTTAAACCGAATAAATATACACAAGTGATCGAAGAAATTCGTAATTATATTCGCGAAGATACAATCATAGTCAATATCGCAGCCGGTGTATCAATTGCAGAATGTGAACAATTTTTCAATCGTCAAACAAAAATTGTAAAAGCAATGCCAAATACTCCTGTTGCAGTTGGTGCAGGTATGATTGCCCTTTCCTTTAATAAAACTTTCACAAATCAAGAAAAAGAAAAAGTCGAATTATTGTTTAACTCTTTTAGTAAAACCGTAGTAATTGACGAAAGTTTAATGGATATTGAAGGTGCAATAGGTGGTTCAGCACCTGCTTTCGTCTATGTATTTATTGAAGCTCTAGCAGATAGTGCTGTCATGTATGGTATGCCGAGAGATATGGCTTACCGTATCGTTGCACAAACGGTTCTTGGTGCAGCGAAAATGGTACTTGAGTCGGGAGAACATCCAGCAAAGTTAAAAGATGATGTTTGTTCGCCTTATGGGACAACTATTCAATCCATCGCAAGTTTAGAAGAACACGGATTCCGAAATGCAATAATTCAAGCCGTTAAAGCTAACTTAAATAAGTTAAATTCTTAATTTAAAAGGCTATTCTAGGATTTTTCCTAAAATAGCCTTATTTATAAATATGTTATTTTAAAAATCAGCTATTGCTTCTTTTATCGTAAGATCTCCTGATACTAAATCAAAGGATTGACGAATCATCTTCGGTTCACGTAACACTTCAATAATTGTACTTGCAACATCTTCACGTGGTATAGTGCCTCTTTCAAGTTTTTCTGCGACTTGTATCTTTCCGGTTCCAGGTCCATCTAACAATCCACCCGGTTTAACAATCGTATATTGCAAATCACTGTTCATAAGAATTCGATCTGCATAATGTTTTGCTACATAATAAGGTTTAATTTTCATATTCCAATTTTCACGATTATTTGCCTGTAACGCACTAACCATGACAAATCGTTTAATACTATTTGCTTCGGCAGCTTCAATCGTTTTGACAGCACCATCTAAGTCTACGGTTAATGTTTTATCTGGACCAGTTTTTGATCCTGAACCCGCTGTGAAAATAACAGCATCACATCCCTTCATTGCTTTGCTAATTTGTTCAACTGAACCTTCTAAATCTGCGACAACAGCCTCTACCCCACGTTCGTTTAATTCATTTGCTTGCTCTACTGATCGAACCATAGCTCTCACTTGAAAATCATTATCATTTTGTAATTTATTCACTAAAATGCGTCCTATCTTACCATTTGCACCAACAACTAAAACTTTCATAATCATTCTCCTTTCTTTATTTACTACTATCAATTTACCAACAATAAATCTCAATTTCTAATCATTTGATTATCAAACGAAATGATGATCATATATTTGAATATAATAATATTATGTAAACTATGGTGCATAAAAAACAGAACTTGTATTAAAGTTATTGTAACTGTATGAAAATAATGATATACATTTATATAAAATTCCAGAATTTTTAAATGATATCTAAAGTTTATTCTAAGTTTAAATCTATTAAAAGATGTGAACTTGTGTACCAATTGGAATGATTTGCGCTAGTTCTTCAACATCTTTATTATACATTCGAATACAACCTTTAGATACGGCTTTACCAATTGATGTTGGATCATTTGTCCCATGAATACCATAATGTTCCTTTGACAAACTCATCCACATCGTGCCAAATGGACCGCCTGGATTAGGTGCCTTATTTATAATCACAAATTGCCCTTTTGGTGTACCATGCAACATTCGTCCGACAGCGATTGGATATTCTTTTAACAAAGTATTATTTCTGTACAATCGTAACCAACGGTTTTGTACAGACACTTCAATTCGATATGGAATTGAGTTTGGATCAGGTAAACCTGGTATATTGAGCGCTTGTCCAGGATAAATCATGTTTGGAACAATGGATGGATTCGCCTGTAAAATATTTGCCAAAGGTATTCTATAATCTCGAGAAATTTGATATAATGTCTCCCCCGCCTTCACGATGTGAATCAAATCGATCCCTCCTAAAAAATTCCTTCGTTATGGATCATATATATCATGAATGCCGTTAATACCATTATAATTAATGAATAAGAATAATATAACTTTTCGTTTTTTAATTTCAAAATATATTTCGTGATTTTCATTAAAAATACGATTAAGTAGTTTAATAATACAGAAAAAAGGGCTATATGATAATGCCCAAAAATAGGATTTCACTCCAAATTTTGGGATGTAGTATATTTGATCAGCCCTTTCTTACCTCTAGTCAAGTGTTTTTTATTAAATAATTTGGTTAATATAGATTTTATTTTGGGGCTGTCCAATAAGTCCCCAAAAAAAGAGCGAAATTGAGAAATCCTTGTATTTCTCAATTCGCTCTTTTTACATTTTCCTGAAAACAGCTTGATATTACCTACAAATTTTAGGAGATTGTG
>NZ_JAOUSE010000092.1:0-3347 GCF_025660415.1 Pallidibacillus thermolactis | reverse complement strand
TGGACATGGAAAAGACCATGTCCAGCCTAAATAAGATAAGAATCTTAGAAAATGATGAGCAAAAAAAGACAAATCCCAACTCAAATGAAGCATTTGAGTTGGGGTTTGTCGACAGTCTGAAATCCTCTTATTTAAGAGGATTTAATATATGAATATTATCTTTTAACGGCGTGGATATAATGAATGGTCTCGAAAGCAGAAAGATAATCCGTCCTATTTTGAAAGTAAAGATTGTTTATCATCGTCGGTGATAAGTGTTCGAAAATGAGTAACCCTGATTGTTCCAAAATACTTTCAAGTTCATGATAAGCAAAACTTGACTTCATTGGTTCTCTACTTGCAAAAGCCAACTTTACCATATTTTCAACTCGATTAGACTTTCCCTTTTCTTCAAACAATGTTTCATCGGCATAGTCAAATACAATCGAGCTCCCCGATGGGACTTTGGCAAATAAGTTTTTGATTAAATTTATATTTTCTTCTTTTGTTAGATAATACGTAACACCTAATAGGCTAATAAATGTTTTTTTGTTCTCATCAAATCCGTTTTCCTTAAGCCTTTGATAAATGAAATTTTTGGTAAAATCCATGGGAACAAAATGGAGATGATTTGGGATTTCCCAGCCTGCATCAGTTATTCTTTTTCTCTTTAATTCCTGAGTAGATGGATGATCTAGCTCGAATATTTCAAGTTTATTTTCTAGTTCAAGATGGCGAAAACAAAACGTATCATAACCGGCTCCAAGAATCACATATTGCTCTAACCCTAAATTGACTTCATTGAGTAATACTTGTTCACAAAAGGCGGCTCGAGCAAGTGGAGTAGGTGAGAGCTGTACTTGAGTAATCCATTTCAAAATTTCATCTGGTTGGTCTTTAAATTTTTCTGCTATGTCCTTGTTGAAGAATTGTATACTATTAATCATATTTTTCTTAATGTCTGATAACTCTTTTTGGGATAGGAGATCTTTAGCAAGGAAATCATCAAAAATGATTGGTAAATCATTCTGACTGTGATACGCCCGAGAAAAAGCTGAAATCAACGCGGTCATACTGGATTTGTTTTGCTTCACAACTTTCCCTCCAAACAAAAAATAGGATTCACCTGGTCAGGTAAATCCTATTTTACACACAATTTTAATTTTTGTAAATTATAGCAAAAATAAATTATTTTGTCAAGTATTTAGCTCGTTTTAACTTGCTATATTATTTTTCTCATACTTATAAATTCCCTTCTTACAGAATAGAAGTGGGAATTTTTTGTTTTATAGAAGTTTGATTTGCTGAAAAATTTAAGGGACATAACTGTAGTTTAAATTCTTTTACCGTTCATTCATATTGAATGTTTCACTATAGATTTCACGTAGCTGTGCTGCAATGTCTTTCCATTCAATTGGTTCGCCATTCACAATTTGGCCAAACACATCGAGACAACGATGCCATCCGGCTGCAGTATGTACCGCCCATGAATTATCGTCAAAAGTATGTGTGAACACCATTCGACATCCATTTTCATCTTCCAATAAAATATGAAGCAAATCGTCAACTTCTTGAAATGCAAAAACAGTTGGTTCTTTTAATTCTGTAATAATTCCAGAATATGTAGTTCCTTCTCGATCATCCAAATGAATTTTCCCGCCAATTTTTAGTACCATTTCCCCAGTTGCGAAAGGATACAAATTTGCTAAAGGAATGAGCATTTGTCAGTACTTGGAATACTTCTTTTTTTACTTTTAGAAAAACTTCGCTCGAATTGTAAAGCATAACGACCAGTTACATTATGTAATGTACCAAATTCATTTTTCATTTCATACACCTCTTTATTTAACTCATTTAATTGTACTAAAAAATGGTATTATAGTAAAAAGTAGCTGTCATATACTATTTTGACATTGGGGGGTTCTTATGAACGTTCGTATATTAGAAAAAGATGATTACAAAAAAATGAAAGAACTTTTTTTTGATGTCTTTTCAAATGAACCATGGTTCGATCAGTGGAATGAGGAGCAATTAGATTTATATATGAAAGATTTGACGGATAATAATAATTCGCTTTCTTTAGCCCTGTATAATGATAACGATGAGATAGTTGGTTGTTCCCTTGGTTATGTTTTTAACTGGTGGGAAGGTAAGGAATATTATATTAAAGAATTTTTTATCGCAAGAAATTATCAAAATAAAGGTATAGGTAGTCGTTTTATATCTTTAATGGATGAATTTTTAAATAAAAATGAGTTCCAATTTATTACTTTAATGACTGATTTGGATGTGCCAGCATATAATTTTTATAAAAAAAATGGATTCAAACATCTAAATGATTCGGCGTATTTTGTAAAAAGGGTAACCAAGTAATAATAATGCATAATTTGAGGTGAATTAAATGGAGACATTATTTTCTGAACGATTAATATTACGTCAATGGAAAGAATCGGATAGTAAAGATTTATATGAATATGCGAAAAGTGAGTTAGTTGGCCCAAATGCAGGATGGGCACCTCACAATAGTGAAGACGAAAGTAAAGAAGTTATCAAATTATTTATCGAAGAAAATGATACATATGCTGTCGTTTTGAAAGAAGAAAATAAAGTGATTGGTAGTGTCGGTCTCCATGATCGTCAACCTGATAAGAGTTTAGTAGATTTAAAACAAAAGGAAATCGGGTATGTATTAAATCCAGACTACTGGGGAAGAGGCATGATTCCAGAAGCCGTTAATCGTGTGATTCAATATGGTTTTGAAAAATTAGATTTAGACATAATTTGGTGTGGTCATTTTGATTTCAATTATAATTCTAAAAGAGTGTGTGAAAAATGCGGGTTTCAATATCGATTTAAAAAGAAGAATATTTTGAAGCGATTAGGTAACAAAGAAGTAACTAGTTTATACTATTCTTTAACTAAAGAAGAGTATTTTAACAGCCATGTATAATTTTGGAGTGGGAAAAAATGACACATTATTATTATATAGCCTCGGATAAAAAGTTAGGGCTTGGAAACGGCACTCTTGATTTTGTTCCAACGGATTATTCGATTCCAGGTTTTGATTATCCAGTTCAGTTAGAAGTACTCAGTCTCGAAAAAGACTGGGAGCTTATGGCTTTATTGCAATATATACGAAATCACACTGCACCACATAAAGAATGTACTATACAAATTGCTCATTTATTAAACTCGAATCGAGTTGAGCTAAAAGTATATGAAAAGTCCAAAATATTGTTACGCAATATTGCAGCTTGTAGACAAAGTCCCTAACTAGTGGCCAAATCTACAGGCTTTTTTTGTATAATAGGGATAGAATTCTTGGTTAACGGGGGAAATTTAGGATGTTATCGAAGCGTACAGACAAT
>NZ_JAOUSE010000091.1:0-3350 GCF_025660415.1 Pallidibacillus thermolactis | reverse complement strand
CTTTAAAGGAGTTGGCCGGATTTTAAAAAAGATAAATTTTTTATCAAGAGAGTACCCTAAAATAGTGAATTCGCTTTCATTGTTAGGGAGAAAAAAACTGCCCACAAATACTTGACTCAATCAAAACGGCAAAACATTTTGTTTTGCCGTTTTTAATGTTATATAATTAGTATCTCGATATATGTCGTAATCAAAAGGATAACGGTTAAAATATTGGTTGTTTGAAAAAAATTTTCCTGTTTATCATCTGGAACTTGTTTTACTTGACAAAAACGTTCCATTAATACATTCATATACATAATAAAAAGTACCGCAAGTACAAAATAGACAACAATCAAATATCTCCCTCCAATACGGAAATCCTTTGTCCGAACTAGATACCATTTTGTAAGTATTTTTGGCACTTATCATGGCATATCAAACTCGTTGCGTTTATGGTATTTGGTTTCATATACGAATGAAAAATTAGTAAGGAAATTTTTAGAGAAGCATAAAGATAGAATAGTATTTATAGATGTATTATAACATTCTTTTATATAAAACTATTAAAATTTTTAACAAATATGATATGAAATAACATAGATCCTACAATTGAAAAGGTCTAGTATAAAGATTTAGAGTTAATAGTAAAATGGGTAAAAATAGATAGAGAAGAAAGTACATTTAACGGGGCAGGAAAAAGTATTTAAGAGGGCGAATTAATGATGTAACGGAAACGGTGTTGTGGAAAGGGTGTAGGGGAATGATTGATGAATTATTGAAAAGGATCGAACGATTAGAGTACCATCAACAATTGTTGATTCAGTTAGTTGATCATACAAAAAAGACATTTACAAAGCTTATTATTCAAAAAAATCTTGGTCCCGAAGAAGTTGAGGAATTCCATAGATTATGTGAGTATTTGAACAAAAAAATGAAAGAACAAAAAGCGGAAGGATTTTTATATTTTCATCCGCTATTAAAAGAATTTTCAGAAAAGGTGAATAAGAAGCTTGATGTACATGAAACGATTGAATGTTGCTTAAATGAAGGATTACATCTTGAATTAATGCGAGAACTTATCAAGTATTTAGAAGATTAAACGACTTCTCTTTCTGTACTGTCTTTTTGTTTATTTTCTTGATTGGATTTTGTTAAATTAATTTTTTCTATATCCGTATACATTTTTTGGAAAATTCCCATAAAATCATCGCCATAAATATTACGGACCATCGCCATTAGTTCTAGGATATCTGGATATTTTCCGTAAATATCTTTTAAAGATGAAGCTCCTTGCAAAACGGTGTGGTTGGCCGGTTTAAAATCTCCTAATAAGTCGATAACTAGTTTTTCACCTTCTTCAGTTAGTTGAATATATGTGTTCCTTTTATCTTCCACTTTTTTAGAAAATGTTAAATATCCTCTTTCCTCTAATTTTTTTGAAAAATTAAAGGCCGTTGACACATGCATGACTCCAAATTTTGCAATATCTGATATTGATGCCCCATGTAGATGGTAAGCAATCCATAAAATATGATGTTCGTTAATGTTTAAATCATATGGTTTGATCCATTGTTGCCAATCTTTTTCAATAGCTTTCCACAACGCTTTTCCTAGCTGTGAAATTTTTTGTGTGAATAGAAGTGCCTCAAGTTTTGAATGATTCTCCATCTTATCACCTACTTTTTAAAATTTGTTATTTTTGAAAAATAAAAGAGTTTAACGATTTAAATATACTGAATATTGCAACATAAAAGGGTAAAATAATATAAATATGTTCCGGGAATATAGAGGATTTAAAACTTCACTTTATAATAATGAGAAATTCTACATTAAATAAAAAAAATCCTCTTTATTTTAGAAAAATTTTCTTCATTTTTATTATCTATAGTATCATAAATTTTAAAAAAAGAGTAAATAAATTTTTTCGAATACATATATGGTCATTTTAAAAGCTTTTTTAGAGTAAAAAACCTTCTAGATCTAAGTCCCTAATTGGGATTATAAGATCGTAGAAGGCAAGTTTTATATTAAAGAAGATAATTTTTTATTAAGCTACTTTAATCTTACTACGTTTAGCTATACTGGCTACAATAGGGTACATAATGACCATCGCTAAAGTATTCAGTGCAGCGGTTGGAAGGACAATAGCACCAAATAATGCTAGTAACGCATCTGAAAATTGAATTATTAATTTAGCTGAAACTAAAAACAATGTTCCTGAAATGATGGTACCTACTGCAGTTAAAACAGCAAAGACCATGTTTGTACGGTACTTTTTAATTAACAGAAGAAAAGCAAAGAAAATAATGGCGGTAAAGAATTTATCGATGATATTTGGAATTAATCCTCCAGGAACGGTTGTTGTTAGTCCAGATATAATTCCAGTAGCTAAACCTAAAAGAAGGGCATTTTTAAAGTTCGGAAATAAAATTAACGCTAAAAACATCATTAATAAACTAAAATCTGGTTTCATCCCACCTGCGCCTATGCCAGGGATGACAAAGTGTAAAGCTGCACCTATTCCAACAAATAAAGCCATAATGACAAGTTCTTTCGTTTTCATTACTCAACTCTCCTCATCTGATCTAATTCTAAATCTCATCTAACTCCTATTGTGTCCTCTGACCAATAGCGAGTAATTATAATATACCATATAAAAATCTTCTGAAAAAGAGAAAATTTTTATTTAAAGGCGTATTGTTATCCAGCTTGTAGAAAATGGAAAACAAAACGCCTTCTGCTGTTAAATGTTTTTATTTATCGTTTGTGCAATTTCTTGTAGCTGTTCTTGTGTGTAATCGTTATTATGGGTTTTCCAAACTGCACCAAATCCATCTCCTTTACCATAACGCGGAATGATGTGAAGATGGTAATGGAAGACAGTTTGGCCGGCTGCTTCACCATTATTGTTTAACAAATTCAAACCGATTGGATTATAAGCTTTTTTAACGGCATTTGTAATTTTAGGGATCACAGCAAAAAGTTTACCAGCAACATCTTCAGGTAATTCATAGACGTTAGCGTGGTGGGCTTTCGGAATAACTAACGTATGTCCTTTTGTTACTTGAGAAATATCAAGGAATGCGAAAACATCTTCATCTTCGTAAACTTTTGCGGAAGGAATTTCTCCATTAATGATTTTACAAAAAATGCAGTCGCTCATATTCCCCATCCTTTCCGTGAACGTGTTATGTTTCTACATATTTTAACATAAATTGGACAAAGATGGAAAAGGATGTTGTCATTTAGATTGAGTCAAGTATTTGTGGGCAGTTTTTTTCTCCCTAACAATGAAAGCGAATTCACTATTTTAGGGTACTCTCTTGATAAAAAATTTATCTTTTTTAAAATCCGGCCAACTCCTTTAA
>NZ_JAOUSE010000090.1:0-4429 GCF_025660415.1 Pallidibacillus thermolactis | reverse complement strand
CTTGCATGTATTAGGCACGCCGCCAGCGTTCGTCCTGAGCCAGGATCAAACTCTCCAAAAAAGGGTTTGATTTGCTCAAAATGGTTTAAAAACGCTTTGTCTTGTTCAGTTTTCAAGGTTCAATATGGAGCGGGTGAAGGGAATCGAACCCTCGACAACAGCTTGGAAGGCTGTGGTTTTACCACTAAACTACACCCGCATAGATTCCCGAGTCGGGAAGACAGGATTCGAACCTGCGACCCCTTGGTCCCAAACCAAGTGCTCTACCAAGCTGAGCTACTTCCCGTAAATTATGAAATTCACAACTTTTATATCTTATCATATCTTGTGATCGTGGTCAATACTTTTATGCGGTCGAGAGGACTTGAACCTCCACGGGATAAATCCCACCAGGCCCTCAACCTGACGCGTCTGCCATTCCGCCACGACCGCGTAATAAGATATGGAATGGTTATAACATTTTTGTGAAATGGTGAGCCGTAGAGGATTCGAACCTCTGACCCTCTGATTAAAAGTCAGATGCTCTACCGACTGAGCTAACGGCTCACGAAATAAAAATAACTGGGCTAGCTGGATTCGAACCAGCGCATCACGGAGTCAAAGTCCGTTGCCTTACCGCTTGGCTATAGCCCACCGATACATTAATTTGATTCACAGAAAATTTAATTGTGTCAGAAATCCCTTTTTTCTGATTAAGTATATATCATATTATTACCATAAATGGATAATTTATAAGAAAGTGACCCCTACGGGATTCGAACCCGTGTTACCGCCGTGAAAGGGCGGTGTCTTAACCACTTGACCAAGGGGCCATAATAAACTCCGCAGGTAGGATTCGAACCTACGACCGATCGGTTAACAGCCGATTGCTCTACCACTGAGCTACTGCGGAATGCATCGTTAAATCCGACGTTTTATATAATACACTATTCGTTTTTTGTTGTCAACTATTTTTTTAAAAAAATAATCGGAAGCTATGCTAACTGATCGAATAGTGCTTGTTTAACGTTGCTTTATTATAATATCCTCTTTTTAATTAAATGTCAACAAAAAATTTAATTTTATTTTTCTAATTTTAAAAGCTTACCCCTACATTTTCCACACACAAAACGATCCGTATTAACTCGCCTTTTCCTGTTATAAATATATTTACAAGTTTGGCATTGATACCGATGGATTTGAACCGTTTTTTTTGACAAATATTTACTGGGCAAAGGAGTACAAAATCTCGGTGCACCTACTTTTTGTGCTAATTGTTTAAAGTCACGATCTTTGTGGTGATACCCCATTTTATTTTGATGAAGATGATAATGACATAATTCATGTTTAATAATCCCAATAAGTTCTTTTTCTCCATATACATCAAAGTATTTTTTATTGATCTCAATATTCCCCGTTTGTAAGAGATACCTTCCCCCTGTCGTGCGCAGTCTTTGATTAAAACTTGCTTTATGTTGGAAAGGGGCTCCAAAGTATTTTAACGATATTTTTTCAACTAATCTTTGTAATTGTATATCATCCACGTTTTTCACCTTAACTTCTCTTAAATTAACTACACATTTTTACGAAACTTGACAACCTATGCCATCATAAATTGATTATAAGGATCGATTAACTTTATAAATAATTTAAACTTAATCATATTTTATCACCTCTTACAATAAGGAGGGTTAAACTATGCCTACATGGTTAAAGGTACAAATCCGACGGGCATTTTATGAAAAAAATAGATATCAAATCAAATTGTTAAATCAATGTTGGTATTTTTACCATAAAAAACACCTTTCTTAACCCTGTTTGTCTATTTTTGATTTAGAAATAATAGTAGTCAAATTTCAAAATACTTTCTAATACTTTAATAATCTAAATGGAATATTTTATGTATAATCTTATACACAGTTATAAAAACAGCTGCAGTAATAGGAACTACAGCTGTTTTCCTTCTTTTATTCCTTTAACATTGTTAATGCAATTCTTCCTTTCTTAACGTCAACATCTAATACCCACACGGTAACAATATCACCGACTGAAACTACATCTAAAGGGTGTTTTACATATTCATTACTCATATTAGATATATGGACTAACCCATCTTGTTTAACTCCAATGTCTATAAAGGCACCAAAATCGACAACATTCCGAACAGTTCCTTGAAGTTCCATTCCTGGTTTTAAATCTTCCATTTTTAAGACATCTTTTCTTAATAACGGTTTAGGCAAATCATCCCTTGGGTCGCGTTCTGGTCGTTTCAATGCATCCAAGATATCTTTCAAGGTTAAATAGCCTACATTAAGTGTTTGAGACAAATCTTCCATGTCAATTTTATTCAAACGTTTGATTAACTCTTCCGTTCCAATATCCTCTTTTTTCATGCCGATTTTCTCAAGTAAAGCTTCGACAACTGGATAGTTTTCCGGATGGATACTTGTACGATCTAAAGGTTCCTCTCCATCAACTATTCTTAAGAAACCAATACACTGTTCGTATGTTTTTGCTCCTAATCGTGGTATGTTCTTCAATTCTTTTCGATTTTTAAACTTCCCATTTTCTTCTCGATACTTTTTGATATTATTCGCTACAGTTTTAGTAAGACCAGATACATATTGCAATAAAGATGGTGATGCAGTGTTTACATTAACACCGACTTGGTTCACAACCGTCTCAACGACAAAATTCAGTGATTCTTGTAATTTCTTTTGAGATACATCATGTTGATATTGACCAACACCGACTGATTTTGGATCAATTTTAACTAATTCAGCTAATGGATCTTGTAATCTTCTTGCAATTGACACCGCGCTTCTCTCTTCAACTTGTAAATCAGGAAACTCTTCTCTTGCTAGTTCAGAAGCAGAATAGACACTCGCTCCAGCTTCATTGACAATCATATAGACAACACCGTTATTATCTAATTTCAAAACATCAGCTATAAACTCTTCTGTTTCCCTAGATGCTGTTCCATTACCGATAGCAACCATTTCAATGCCATAGTTCCTTAACATCTTGAGAACTTTCTCTTTTGCCTCTTCTCTTTTTGCTTTTGGAGGGTGCGGATAGATCACATCAATTTGAAGCACCTTTCCAGTTTCATCTACTACCGCTAATTTACAACCGGTTCGATAGGCAGGATCAACACCAAGAACGATTTTTCCCTTTAATGGTGGTTGTAACAATAGTTTACGTAAGTTTTCAGAGAACACAAGAATCGCTTGCTCCTCTGCCTTTTCCGTTAATTCATTACGTACTTCTCGTTCTATTGAAGGTTGAATCAAACGTTTATAACCATCCTCAATTGCAGCGGCTACTTCTCCAGCAACTGGTGAATGATATTTATCTGCGATTAACGCTTCATTTAAATACCGGATAATCTTGTCAACATCAGGCTTAATAGTAATTTTCAATATATCCTCTTTTTCTCCACGATTTAAAGCTAAAACACGGTGAGGGACAATGCGATTTATAGGTTCTTCATAATCATAATACATTTCATAGACTCGTTTTTCATCCTGCTCCTCATTTTTTACCAATGATTGTATCTTTCCATATTTTAATGTTTCAAAACGAATCCACTTTCTTATCTCTGCCTGATCCGATACATATTCTGCTATAATATCTTTCGCACCATTGATAGCATCAGAAGTAGTTAAAACTTCCTTTTCTTCATTAATATATTTTGCTGCTTCTGCATTTAAATCTCCTTCATCAGGTAGCGTAAGCATCCAATTTGCTAACGGTTCAAGCCCCCGTTCTTTTGCGATACTCGCCTTTGTGCGCCGTTTTTGTTTATAAGGCCGGTACAAGTCCTCCACTTCTTGAAGTTTCGTTGCCTTATTAATTTTTTTCACTAAGTCTTCTGTCAATTTTCCTTGTTCTTCAATGATACGAATTACTTCTTTTTTACGTTCTTCTAAATGCATCAAATAATTCCAGCGTTCTAAAATATCACGAATGATTACTTCGTCCAAAGCACCGGTTACTTCTTTCCGATAGCGAGCAATAAATGGAATTGTATTTCCTTCATTCGTTAATTCTATGACACTCTTTACCTGTGATAGCTTAACGGACAGCTCCTTTGCTATTTGTTTCATTAAGTTTATTTGACTTTTATCCACTTGTTTATCAATTGTTTGTTCCAATATGTTCACTCCCTAAAATTTAAACAACTTAAACTTAAAAATTGGCAATACATATACATTTTCTAGTATGAATTCCTTAATAAAACTTCCCTTTTATATTAGACGTTTCTACTTTCTAGTTGCAAACACTTATGCAAGTGTAATTTAGATAGGTAGTAGGTAAAAAATAAAGGTTCTCCGTCAAATGTTGGGGTGGTAAAGAAATCAGGCCACCCCTATCCTATATGTAGACCCATTCCTTTATACTGATGTCTCAATAAGATTCTTGCTCGAAATCTCTTGAAGTTTTTATA
>NZ_JAOUSE010000009.1:0-76047 GCF_025660415.1 Pallidibacillus thermolactis | reverse complement strand
TGTTACTCACCCGTCCGCCGCTAACCTCAAGAAAAGCAAGCTTTTCTATTGGTCCGCTCGACTTGCATGTATTAGGCACGCCGCCAGCGTTCGTCCTGAGCCAGGATCAAACTCTCCAAAAAAGGGTTTGATTTGCTCAAAATGGTTTAAAAACGCTTTGTCTTGTTCAGTTTTCAAGGTTCAAAGCTTTAATATAAAAGCGACCTTTCAATTATACAATTTATCTTTACTTATGTCAAGGTTTGATTTAGGTCATCAAAAACGACTTCTTAAATATATCACGCAAAAGAAAATGTGTCAACACTTTTTTTGAAAAATATTTCAAGGGGAATCTTATAGTCAAATTCCATTTAACTTAACGGTATTTGTATGTATCCATTGAGTTTAGCTTCTAAGTATATTTCGAATATATATATCCTTTTCGTCCATTAATGAAATAACTTTTTTACACCCTTCCAATTCGATAACAGGTCTTGTCGGATAATTTAGATCAATATAAAGTATTTTTCCTATATCAGTTGTCGATAATTCCACATGCGCATTAATCGTTAAAGGTGCTATAACATTGATAAGCGTCTCTAATATAGCAATGCTGAATTGACCAAAGTGTTCCCTTAAAAGAATTTCTAATGCTCGAAAAGGCGATACTTTATCTTTATAAACCCTTTTACAGACCATAGCATTATATACGTCAGCAATTGCAATTATTTTTGCATAATGATGTATTTTCGCACCTTTTTCTTTAAATGGATAACCACTTCCATCTAATCTTTCATGATGCTGTAAAATAGCAATCTTAGCATCCTTCGTTAAAGATGGGATATCTTTTATCATTTTATAACTATATGATGGATGCATTTTAATTTCTTTAATATCCTCACTAGCAATTTTACTTTTTTGAAGTATGGCAGGATTTAACTTTGCCATTCCACAATCACTTAAACAGCCTGCTAGAGTTATTTGGTAACAGTCACCTTGTGACATTTGTAGACGTTTCGCTAGATAACCAGATATTACCCCAACTGCTATAGCATGATGATATAGATAGTCTTGTGGAGTATTCACATAGTGTTGTAAAAACAATAAGTTGACAGGATTTTCTATTAATTCATTAAACAATGGGATCATGATGTTACGAATATGATTAATATCCACTAAACTACCAGATTGCCAACTAACAAACTGCTTTTTAAACATTTCTACTGATTCTAGATATTTTTGTTCGAAAACAGAAGTCTGATTTTGTGTAACTGAATCCTCATTTGGATTTTTTTGTAATACATTTCTACTACTTTGTCTAAGTCTATTAACGCTCTCTACAATATTATTTTTCCTCTCTATTTTCTCATTAGAAACATTCACTTCTTTAACTAAAAAGGCCTTTAAAACTTCTATTGTTTCCTTTGTTAAAACGGTATTTTTAGGTACTATCGGATGCTTTGTTAAGCCGAAAATATCCTCAAGCAAGATGTAACCCTCTTTTACTTCTGATAATTTTACTTTCAACTGTCTCCATCCCTTTTGCCTTTTTCTCTATTTTATGGTATTCACTAAAAAGATTCCATAGATGAACAAAAATCAGGCTAATCCATTTTAAACAATGGACTAGCCTGATTAAAAGTCTTTATTCTTCATCTACAGATGAATTTGTTTCAAACTTATCTAATGTCTGCTCGTGCATCTCATCATTATCTACTTCGTTCTCTTCCTTTTCTACTTTTGCTACTGCAGAAACAAAGTGATCCTCATCTAATCGAATTAATTTTACTCCTAATGTATTACGTCCAGTTCTTGAAATGCCAGCAACATCCATCCGTATAATGACGCCACTATCTGTAACTATCATAATATCTTCATCGCCGTTGACTGATTTCATAGCTACAAGTTCTCCGTTTTTTTCCTGGACATTACATGTACGAACGCCCTTTCCACCACGATGAACGACACGGTATTCTTCGGCGCTTGTCCGTTTACCGTAACCCTTTTTCGTTACTACCAGCACGTCTTGATCTTCTTCTAATATTTCCATATCAACAACTTCATCATCTTCATCTAATGTTATACCTTTAACACCAGTTGCTGTTCTTCCCATTGAACGAACTTCAGTTTCGTTAAATCGGATTAACATACCCTTTTTCGTTCCAATGGCAATATCTTTTGTACCATCGGTTAATTTAACTGAGATAAGTTCATCATTTTCACGTAAATGAATAGCAATCAAACCACTGCTCCGAATATTGGCATAAGATGAAAGTAAACTACGCTTTGCAAGACCTTGTCTTGTTGTGAAAAATAAATATGATGTGTCATCTAAACCTTCAACTGGAATGATTGCATTAATCCATTCATCTTTTTCAATCTCAAGTAAATTAATAACAGGAAGACCTTTGGCTGTTCGAGAAAACTCTGGTATACGGTATCCTTTTAATTTGTATACTTTCCCTTTATTTGTAAAAAATAAAAGTGTGTTATGGGTCGAAGTTGTAATAATATGTTCTACAAAGTCATCTTCATTCATGCCCATCCCTTGGATACCTCGACCGCCTCGTCTTTGAGCACGATAA
Source organism: Pallidibacillus thermolactis (assembly GCF_025660415.1). Taxonomy (NCBI): domain Bacteria; kingdom Bacillati; phylum Bacillota; class Bacilli; order Caryophanales; family Bacillaceae; genus Pallidibacillus; species Pallidibacillus thermolactis. The sequence goes on along the minus strand of NZ_JAOUSE010000009.1, from coordinate 73,483 downwards.
GTAGATGAAGGCTGACGTTTAATATAGCCATTTTTAGTTAATGTAATGACAACATTTTCCTCAGGAATTAAATCTTCATCATCAATTTCCTCTACTGCAGCAGTAATTTCTGTTCGACGTTCGTCATTAAATTTTTCTTTAATATCTAATAATTCTCCACGAATAATTTCTAGAATTCGTTCTTCATCCGCTAAAATCGCTTTTAAATCTGCAATTAATTTTGTGAGTGCTACATATTCTTCTTCGATTTTTTCCCTTTCTAAACCAGTTAAGCGTTGTAAACGCATATCTAATATTGCTTGTGCTTGTTTTTCAGTAAGCTTAAATTCAGTCATTAATCCTTCTTTCGCAATTTCAGTTGTGCGAGAGCTACGGATTAAATTAATAATAGCATCAATATGATCAAGGGCAATCCGTAATCCTTCCAAAATATGAGCTCTTGCTTCTGCTTTCCTTAATTCATATGAAGTTCTTCGACGAATTACTTCTTTTTGATGGTCTAAATAATAATAAAGCAAACCTTTTAAATTCAATACTTTAGGTTGTCCATCAACAAGTGCTAAATTATTTATACTGAAGTTTGTTTGCAGTGATGTATGTTTGTATAAGTTGTTTAAAATGACATGTGGGTTTACATCTTTTCTTAACTCCATCACAATGCGGATTCCGAAACGATCTGATTCGTCCCGTAATGCTGTAATTCCTTCTATTCGTTTTTCCCTTGCAAGCTCAGCAATTTTTTCAATTAATCTGGCTTTATTAACCATATATGGAATTTCTTTTACAATAATGGCATGCTTACTGTTTCCTATTTCTTCAATTTCAACTTTGGATCGAACCGTAATTGAACCTTTTCCTGTCATATATGCTTTTCTTATACCACTACGCCCAAGTATTAAACCGCCTGTTGGGAAATCAGGACCTGGTATATATTGCATAAGTTCCTCAACTGAAATATCCGGATTATGACTTAGCGCAATTATGCCGTCAATGACTTCACCTAACTGATGTGGAGCCATATTTGTGGCCATTCCAACTGCAATTCCTGTTGTACCATTAACTAATAAGTTTGGAAATCTTGATGGAAGGACAACAGGTTCTTTCTCTTGTCCATCATAGTTATCTTGAAAATCAATAGTATCTTTATTAATGTCCCGAATCATTTCCATGGCAATCTTAGACATTCTTGCCTCGGTATAACGCATTGCGGCTGCACCATCACCATCAATGGAACCGAAGTTACCATGTCCATCAACTAATGGATATCTTAAGTTAAAATCTTGAGCTAACCGAACCATTGTTTCATATACCGCTGAGTCACCATGTGGGTGATACTTACCGATAACATCACCAACAATACGAGCGCTTTTTTTATGTGGTTTATCAGCAGAAATCCCTAAATCATTCATGGAATATAAAACCCGTCTTTGTACGGGTTTTAATCCATCACGAACATCTGGAAGAGCACGGGAGACGATTACACTCATAGCATAGTCTAAAAATGATGTCCTCATTTCTTCCGTAATATTTATTTCACTTATATTTGAACTAGGTGTTTCAGCCATTAATTAGCGAACCTCCTTTTCCTATAAAAGGAATCAATCTTCACTTCAACATTCACTATATTAAATATCTAAGTTTCTTACATAAACTGCATTTTCCTCAATGAATTTCCGTCTCGGCTCTACTTCTTCACCCATTAGCATCTCAAACGTACGATCCGCTTCAATTGCATCATCTAAATGAACTTGTAATAAATTACGTGTCTTCGGATCCATGGTTGTTTCCCATAATTGTTCAGGATTCATTTCTCCTAAACCTTTATAACGCTGAAGACTAGGCTTAGGTGTAACAGGTAATGAATTTAATAGCTTTTCTAGCTCTTCATCATTATATGCATAATAAATCTTCTTTCCTTGTTGAACCTTATATAAAGGTGGTTGAGCAATATAGACATAACCCGCTTCAATAATTTGTCTCATAAAACGATAAAAGAAGGTCAACAATAATGTCCGAATATGGGCACCATCAACATCGGCATCAGTCATAATTACAATTTTATGATATCTTGCTTTGGAAATATCAAATTCTTCTCCAATACCTGTCCCGATGGCAGTAATCATGGAACGAACTTCATTGTTTGATAAAATACGATCCAATCTTGCTTTTTCTACATTTAAAATTTTTCCACGTAACGGTAAAATCGCTTGGAAATGACGATCCCGACCTTGTTTTGCAGAACCACCCGCAGAGTCACCCTCAACGATATAAAGTTCGCTAATTGAGGCATCGTTTGAAGAACAATCCGCTAATTTACCAGGGAGGTTAGAAATCTCCAATACATTTTTCCTTCTTGTTACCTCTCTAGCTTTTTTTGCGGCCACACGGGCGCGCGCAGCAACAATTCCCTTGTCTACAATTTTTCTTGCAATTGAAGGATTTTCTAATAAAAACCTCTCAAATTCTGATGAAAAAAGGGAGTCCGTAATCGTCCGGGCTTCAGAATTCCCTAATTTCGTTTTTGTTTGTCCTTCAAATTGTGGGTCAGGATGTTTGATGGAAATAATTGCAACTAATCCTTCTCGAACATCTTCCCCCATTAAATTATCATCTTTTTCTTTTAAAAGATTATTTTTACGAGCGTAATCATTAATAACACGAGTTAAAGCGGATTTAAAACCAGATTCATGCGTACCCCCTTCGTACGTATGAATGTTGTTTGCAAATGAATAGATTAAACTATTGAATCCATCGTTATACTGCATTGCTATTTCAATGGATATACCATCTTTTTCCCCTTCAATATATATTGGCTCATCGAATAATATTTGTTTATTTTCATTTAAAATAGAAACGTAAGATTTTATACCACCTTCATAATGGAATTCTTCAATTCTTGGTGATTGCTCACGTTTATCCTTTAGAATAATTTTTAATCCTTTATTCAAAAAAGCAAGTTCGCGTATTCTTTTCTTTAATGTGTCGTAATCAAATTCAACAGTTTCAGTAAATATTTCCTTATCTGGTTTAAAGTGTGTTGACGTTCCAGTGGTATCTGTTTCACCAATAACTTGTAAATCAGTCATTACTTTTCCTTGAGCGTATTTTTGGTAATATATTTTTCCGTCCCGGTGAACATAGACTTCCATTTCTGATGAAAGGGCGTTTACCACTGAGGCACCCACACCGTGAAGTCCACCTGAAACTTTATAACCGCCACCACCAAATTTACCGCCTGCATGTAAAACTGTATGAATAACTTCGACCGCTGGACGCCCAACTTTTTCTTGAATATCGACAGGGATCCCACGGCCGTTATCTTTTACTGTGATACTGTTATCTTCTTCAATAGTGACTTGTATTTCTGTACAATAACCAGCTAAAGCCTCATCAATACTATTATCGACAATTTCCCACACGAGATGATGAAGACCCTTTACATTTGTTGATCCGATATACATACCTGGGCGTTTTCTAACTGCCTCTAGCCCTTCCAATACTTGTATTTGATTTGCATCATAAGAAGTTTCTTCTTGCTTTTTTATTTCATCTAACGCCAACGTATTCACCCAACTTTCTTTAATGTATCAATTTCGTTAATTTGATTCAGACGGGTTTGTTAAAAATCCTTTATTCACGTAATATATATTGGCCTGTTTTAATGTATCGTGATCGATACCGTCAATACTCGTTGTGGTTACAAAGGTTTGTACTTTACCTTGGATGGTGCTAAGCAAATGAGATTGCCTGTGATCATCTAATTCGGATAAAACATCATCCAATAGTAAGATTGGGTATTCACCTATTTCACTTTTTATTAACTCAATTTCCGCCAATTTGACAGATAGAGCCGTGGTTCTTTGTTGTCCCTGAGAACCGAATGCTTGGACATCACGATTATTAACAAAAAATAATAAATCATCACGATGAGGTCCGAATAGGGTAACACCCCGCTCTATTTCTCTTTCTCTTATACGTTCATATTTTTCTTGATATACATTAATCATTTTCGACAATTCATCTTCATCTGATACCTCAACCGATGATTTATAACGTATTTCTAGTTTTTCTCTCCCCCTAGAAATACTAGAATGAATAGACGTTGCCCATTCTTGAAGTAATTTTAAAAATTCAAACCGTTTTGATACAATTTTTGAAGCTAAATCAATTAATTGTTCAGTATATATATCTAGCAAATTTAAATCCGTCTGATTTTTCTTTTGTAAAATTTTTAAATATTGGTTACGCTGATGTAAAACTTTATTATATAAACTGACATTATGGAGATAGACAGGGGAAACCTGACCAATTTCCATGTCAATAAATCTTCTTCGAACGCTAGGACTCCCTTTCACTATGTTAAGGTCTTCAGGAGCAAACATGACCACATTCATATTCCCTATATACTGACTTAGTTTTGATTGTTCTAAATGGTTAATTTTTGCCTTTTTTCCTTTTTTTGTTATAACTAGTTCAAGTGGTAATGGATTAATTTTTTTTTCAATCCATCCTTCTATTTTAGCATACTCTTTATCCCAATGGATTAGTTCTTTATCATTTGATGTGCGGTGAGATTTAGCCATGGCAAGCACATACACTGCTTCCATCATATTCGTTTTTCCTTGTGCATTCTCACCGATAATGACATTTACTTTATTATCAAAGGAAATAGATAATTCATTATAGTTTCTAAAATGCTTTATTTTTAGCTTTTTTATATACATGTTTTACATCCTTTAACGATTAACGAATAATTTTATACGTTCCGAATCCTTCTATTTTAATGGTATCGTTTATACGTAACTTTCTTCCCCGTCTCGTTTCTATTTCACCATTTACGATTACATCATGTTCTGCTAAAAACCATTTAGCCATACCACCAGACTGGATAATATCCGTCATTTTTAACAATTGACCTAGTGTAATGTATTCCGTATCAATTTTTATCTGTTGCATTCTTATACCGTTCCTTTCTTCTCTAATATAATTTTACTAAACAAAAGAAAAAGAGGAAAGTGCTACTTATATGAATTAATAGGTAGGTGAGATCATTTTATCTTTGAGGAAGGGGAGAAAAATCGTGGTGGTTGTTATTTCACATGTGGATAATCCATTCATAATGACTATCCACATGTGGAAAATTAAAAGGTACGAACAGGTAATATTAACTGTAAAATCGTATCGTCAGTATCAGATTTTAAAATAAATGGACGCATTGAACCTGTAAAGTAAATCGTAATATCAGTTGAATCAATTGCTCGAAGTGCATCCATCATATATTTAGCACTAAAGGAAATCTTTATATCTTCCCCATCAATTGCTATACTCTTTACTTTTTCTACAACTTTTCCTATTTCAGGTGTATAGGATGAGATTTCAATAATATCATTTTCTAATATAGCAAACTTAATGACATTATTTTTCCCTTCTCTTGCAAGAAGTGAAGCACGATCAACTGCTTCTAAGAATTCCTTCGAATTTAGTTTCGTAGTTGTTTTGCTATCAGTTGGAATTAATTTCGATGTGTCTGGGTACTTTCCTTCAAGCAACCGGGAGTAGAACAATAGGTTTTTAGCCTTAAATAGAATTTGATTATCAGTAACAATAATTTCAACAGGTTCCTGTGTGTCATCAAGAACTTTTGTTAATTCGTTTAAACTTTTCCCTGGAATGACAATACTAAAAGATTGATTTTGTTCTAAATTTGTTTGTAAAGTTGCTTTTTTTAAGGCTAGACGATGACTATCAGTTGCAACTGCAATTAATTCATTGTTTTCAAAGGTCCAATGAACACCAGTTAAAATTGGTCTCGTTTCTGATGTAGAAACAGCAAAAACAGTTTGTTTAATAACATTTTTTAATAAGTCTGTTGGCATAGTAAAACTATTTTCTTGATTAATTTGGGGTAAACGAGGATACTCCTCTGCGTCTAAACCGTGAATAATAAATTCTGCATTTCCTGAACGAATTACCGTTTTAAATTGATCTTCTACAGAAACTTCAACAATTGATTCAGGTAATTTTCTAACAACCTCACTGAAAAAGCGAGCATGAAGAACAATCGAACCTGTTTCAACAATTTCTACAATTTCAGTATCTTCCTCTTCTTTGGGAATAAAAGATTTAATTGAAATATCAGAGTCACTACCGGTTAAGTATACTCCTTCACTTGTTGCATCTAATTTAATGCCTACTAATATCGGTATTGTAGTTCTTGAAGCGACTGCTTTTAATACGTCTGAAACTGCATCAATTAAGCGGTCTTTTTGTATAAAAAACTTCATTTTTGTTCCCCCAATATATATTAAATATATAAAAATAAAGTAATAATAGTAATACGCAATGTGAATATGTGGACAAGTCTATTTATATTAGCAAAATAAAGTCTATCCACATGTGGACAGACTGTGAGTATATAAAGAAAATTATTAACACGATTCACAATATGAAAAATTGAATAGCTAATAGAATAACGTAGTAAAAATGAATAGCATATTAAACTTTTAAGCGATTTTTTATTTCTTCTATTTGTTTTTTTAATTGAGGATCTTCATCAAGCATTTTAGATATTTTATCATGGGCGTGAATAACAGTCGTATGATCTCGCCCTCCAAATTCTTCACCTATTTTTGGAAGGGAACTATCTGTTAATTCTCGTGATAAATACATTGCAATTTGTCTAGGAAAGGCAATGGTTTTTGTCCTTTTTTTAGATACAAAGTCCTCCATTTTTATGCCATATTCTTCCCCAACTTCTCTTTGAATATCCTTAATGGTAATAGTTTTCGGTTTAGAAGAAGGGATGATACTCTTTAATGCCTCAGCAGCTAAATCGGCATTAATATCTTTATTTTCTAAAGATGAATAAGCAACTACACGAATAAGTGCACCTTCTAGTTCACGAATATTTGTATCGATTTGATTTGCAATATAAAGCATGACTTCATTTGGAATATCTAGCCCTTCTGCCTTCGCCTTTTTTCTTAGTATGGCAATCCTTGTTTCTAAATCAGGCGGGGTAATATCAGTTATGAGTCCCCACTCGAATCGGGAACGCAAGCGATCTTCTAAGGTCGGTATTTCCTTTGGTGGGCGGTCACTTGAGATGACAATTTGTTTATTTTCCTCGTGTAGCGCATTAAATGTATGGAAAAACTCTTCTTGTGTTGATTCCTTACCAGCTAAAAATTGAATATCGTCGATTAATAAAATATCAACATTACGATATTTATTCCGAAAATCTTCTGGTCGATTATCGCGAATAGAATTAATAAATTCATTCGTAAACTTTTCAGATGATAAATAGACAACTTTTGCATCTGGATTATGTTCTAATACATAATGACCAATGGCATGCATTAAGTGAGTTTTTCCTAATCCTACGCCACCATAGATAAACAAAGGGTTATAGGCTTTTGCCGGAGCTTCTGCAACTGCAAGAGAGGCAGCATGAGCAAAACGGTTACCAGAACCAATAACAAAAGTTTCAAAAGTATATTTTGGAATTAACATTGAGTTCGGTGAATCTGTTGACGTTTCTTGTTTTGTCTGTTTTTTTGTAGCGGTAGAAGGGGTTACTGGTTCTTCTTCTAAATTCGTATTCGGAATCACAAAACGCAATGTCATATTTTCGCCAACTAAGTCATATAAAATTTCTGTAAGAATGTCTTTATAGTTTCCATCTAACCATTCCCGTGCAAACTCATTTGGAGCTTCGACGATTAAAGTTGTGCCTTTTAATGATACAGCTTTTGTAGATTTTAGCCATGTTTCAAAACTAGGTTTACTGATTTTTTGTTCGATTATTTTTAATGTCTGTTCCCAAAGGTCATCGATATTTCCCAACGACTGCTACCTCCTTGACCTTTAATTAAAGAAGAAAAAGATAGAAATACATCTTTCTTTCTTTTTCTAATTTATGTTGGCATATTTTTATGAAAAATTCCCCGCGTCTTCATCAGCAATCAGGTCAGATCTTACCTCAGAACGTGTCGATCAATTTGTGGATAATTATATAAATAAGGATAAAAAAAGATTATCCACATCACACACCTATTGTGGACAAATTTTTCCACGTTATTAAAAAATGATATCCACAATTTATCAACATTCTGTGGATAATCATAGTTGTTATTTAGGTTATCCCCAATTAAAACACATACCATCATATCAAAATTTTCTTTGTTTCGCAATGCTTTATAAAAACTATCCACAAAGTTCATCTGTTGTGAATATGTCTTTATCCACAAGTTGCGAACTTGTGAAAAAATTGTCGATATGTTGTTGTTAATCGGTTATAAAGTCGAATAAGTCATTCACAATATTATACAGGTACAAATTGAATAATTCGGAAATAGTAATACAAAGAATGGCATTGAAGATTAAATGTAAAAAAAATTAATATCTTATAAGGTAAAATTTTGCAGGATTTGCAGAGGGTTGACATGAAAAGCGAATGTTTTTATAATAATTAGGACTGTCTTGAATTGAATTGTCCTCATATATAGGGAGGTGTCATAAATATGAAAAGAACATATCAACCAAATAAAAGAAAAAGAAGCAAAGTTCATGGATTCCGTCAACGAATGAGTACAAAGAACGGACGTAAAGTATTAGCTCGTCGTCGTCGTAAAGGAAGAAAAGTACTATCAGCTTAGGCCACTGAAGATCAGTGGTCTTTTTTTACAATAGCGCAGTGTTTATTTATTATAATAATGAGTAATAAAATTAATTGAAACCTTACACTTAGGTTTCTTATTTTTTATTGTTCATAAATTATGATTGTTGTAGGTGTTATTATGAAAAAAGAATATCGAATAAAAGCAAATAAAGAATTTCAGCAGATTTATAAGAACGGAAAATCCTTCGCAAATCGGCAATTTATTATTTATAAATATAAGAATCAAGATATCGATCATTTTCGCATCGGTTTATCAGTAAGTAAAAAAATTGGGAATGCAGTGATTCGTAATCGAGTTAAACGTTATATTCGTCAGGTATTCACTGAATTAAAGGAAGATATTAATGATCAGTATGACTATATTATCATAGCTAGAAAGCCAGTAGCGGAAATGGATTTTTTCCAAGTGAAGAAGAGTTTAATCCATGTAATGAAAATCGCAAAAGTCTTACCACGAAATATTTAGTATTTTCTATTTACATAAGTTTAGGTTAAAATAGTATATAATTGTGAATATCTAAAGGTAGTTAAAGTGATAGAGATGGAAGTATTTTGAAGGTAGGGGGATATACGTTAGTGAAAAAGAAATTAATTGTTTTAGTAAGTCTAGTCCTCATCATTACATTATTATCTGGTTGTACGGAAATCAATCAACCTATTACATCTGAGAGTACGGGCTTTTGGAATCAATTTGTTGTTTACCCATTATCTTGGTTAATGATTCGTATCGGTGAGTTTTTCGGTGGAACTTGGGGTTATGGATTATCGATTATTGTAATTACAATTATTATCCGCCTAATACTTTTACCTTTAATGATGAAACAAATGAAAAGTACAAAGGCAATGCAAGCGATTCAACCAGAATTAGAAGAATTAAAGAAAAAGTATAGTTCAAAAGATGCTGTTACACAACAAAAATTCCAACAAGCACAAATTCAACTTTTAGAAAAGTATGATATTAATCCTATGGCAGGCTGCTTACCGTTATTAATACAGCTTCCAATTCTATTAGGATTTTATCACGCCATTATGCGTACAGAAGAACTTCAAGGTAAAAGTTTCTTATGGTTTGAATTATCGGAAAGAGATCCATATTTTATTTTACCGATTTTAGCTGGTATATTGACTTTTGTTCAACAAAAAGTGATGATGCGAGATCAACAAAGTAACCCGCAAATGGCTATGATGTTATGGCTAATGCCAATTATGATTATCATTTTTGCATGGATTTTGCCAGCTGCATTACCTTTATATTGGATTATTGGAAATATCTTCTCGATCGTTCAAAGTTACTTTATTAAAACCCCTGAAATCGCTACGATAAAATCTGAGACGAAACCTGGGACAAAAAAAGCGAAGGCAGGACGTGCGGGAGGAAGGAAAAAGTGAAGGAAATAACGGCGACAGGTCAAACAGTTAATGAAGCAATTGAATCAGCATTAAAAGAACTTCATATTACTAAGAACCAGGCTTCGATTTCAATTGTTGACGAAGGTAAAAAAGGGATATTAGGTATTTTTGGTTCACGACCAGCCATTGTAAAAGTTAAAGTAAATATTGATCCAATAGAAGAAGCGAAAGCGTTTTTAAAAACGGTATGTGCTAATATGGATATACCCATAGAAATTGAATCAACAATAGAAGGAAACAATGTCCGTTTCAATTTGAATAGCGAAAAAACTGGTCTATTAATTGGAAAAAGGGGACAAACTTTAAATGCTTTGCAAAGCCTTACACAACTAGTGTTAAATCGATATACAGATAAGTTTATGATTTTAGTATTAGACATAGAAAATTATCGAAAACGACGCGAGGAAAGTTTAACCCAATTGGCGAATCGCTTAGCAAGCAAGGCAATACGTGAACAGAGAGAAATTAAATTAGAGCCTATGCCTTCTTTTGAAAGGAAAATTATTCATTCTGCATTAGCTGAAAACGAAAAGGTAAAGACTTTTTCTATTGGAACAGAACCGAATAGACGCTTAGTAATACAACCAAAGTAGTGTAGGAAAAAATAGATTGATTTTTGAAAGACTGTCTGAACGATAAAGGATTATTCCTCTTTAAAAAGGCAGTCTTTTTTTTTATGTTTATAATTATCTAATACGAACAAAAAACATAAAGCAATGAAAAGTTTTTCGGTTTCATCAAATTGTGGATAAGTTTTGGAAAGACCGAAGAAATATTTTTATTTGTTATCCACATGTTGATAAGTTAAAATGGAAGTTATGCAAATCTTTTGTTTCAAATAGTTGTATGATATTCTAGTTCAAGAAAATAAGCTTAAAAAATATAATAATCGTTTAAAATAAATAGAAAGAAATGAATAGGGTGAAAAGAAATGTTAGATATTGATACAATTGCTGCAATATCTACTCCATTAGGTGAGGGAGCAATTGGTATAGTAAGATTATCTGGTCCTGATGCATTCAATATTATTGATAAAGTTTTTAAAAGTCCTTCGGGAAAGAAACTTTCAGAAGTGAATTCACATACGATTCATTATGGCCATATAGTTGACCCGAAAACGAAAGAAACGATTGAAGAAGTTATGGTCTCAGTGATGAAGGCACCAAAAACATTTACAAGGGAAGATGTCGTCGAAATTAATTGTCATGGGGGTATCCTTTCGGTAAACCGAGTATTACAATTAGTGATTACCAATGGTGCCCGTTTGGCGGAACCTGGGGAGTTTACAAAACGGGCATTTTTAAATGGACGTATTGATTTGTCTCAAGCAGAAGCGGTTATGGATTTAATACGTGCGAAAACAGATAGGGCTGCTGATGTGGCATTGGAACAACTTGATGGACGTTTATCGAGGTTGATAAAAAGGTTAAGACAAGAAATTTTAGAAGTGTTGGCCCAAGTCGAAGTGAATATTGATTATCCGGAATATGATGATGTTGAAGAAATGACAAATAACATGTTTAAACAAAAAGCGTTGTATGTACAGAAAGAAATTGAAAAATTATTACGTACAGCTCAACAAGGTAAGATCCTTCGTGAAGGTCTTAAGACAGTCATTATTGGTCGTCCAAATGTTGGAAAATCCTCCTTGTTAAATACCTTTGTCCAGGAAAACAAAGCAATCGTTACAGATATTCCTGGTACAACCCGTGATGTCATCGAGGAATATGTAAATGTACGTGGGGTACCACTGAAACTTGTTGACACAGCTGGTATTCGTGAAACCGAAGATATTGTCGAACGAATAGGTGTCGAACGTTCGAGAAAAGTATTACAAGAAGCTGATTTAATCTTATTATTATTAAATTATAATGACCCATTAACAGATGAGGATAGAAGACTATTTGATACCATTCATGGAATGGATGCCATTATTGTTATTAATAAAACAGACTTAGAAAAACGAATTGATCTAGATGAAGTAAAGAAACTAGCAGGAAATCGAAAAATAATTCATCTTTCTGTTAGAGAAGAAAAAGGGATTGATGAGTTGGAAGAAACCATTTCGAATATGTATATGACAGGTGAAATCGAGAATGATGATTTTACGTATATATCTAATGCTCGCCATGTAGCTTTACTAAATCAAGCACTCCAATCAATAAATGATGCCTTATCTGCATTAGAAAATGATATGCCTGTAGATCTTGTGCAAATTGATATGACAAAAGCATGGGAACTACTTGGTGAAATTATCGGTGAGAGTGTTCATGATGAATTAATTAATCAGTTATTCTCACAATTTTGCTTAGGAAAATAAATAACCGCTTATGGCATCCATTTATTTGGAGGTAATAATTGGAATAGGAGGTCGAATATATGCAAACTTATGAAGCAGGAAACTATGATGTCGTTGTTGTAGGAGCGGGCCATGCGGGTTGTGAAGCTGCTCTTGCTTCTGCAAAAATGGGAGCGAAAACAGCAATCATTACAATTAGTCTAGATACAATTGCATTCATGTATTGTAATCCATCCATTGGTGGACCGGCCAAAGGAATTGTTGTTCGTGAAATTGATGCTTTAGGTGGCGTGATGGGAAAAATTATTGATAAAACTGCGATTCAAATGCGTATGCTAAATACTCGGAAAGGTCCAGCAGTTCGGGCTCTTCGGGCACAAGCTGATAAATTCGAATATCAAAAAGAAATGAAGAAAACATTGGAAAACCAGGAAAATCTTGATTTAATTCAAGGAATGGTAGAAGAATTAATTGTAGAAGATGGTGTTTGCAAAGGAGTTATTACAAAAACAGGGGCGATTTTCCGTGGAAAAACAGTCATTATAACTACTGGAACTTTTTTACGAGGCGAAATAATTATAGGCGAAATGAAATATTCCAGTGGCCCTAATAATCAGCAACCATCCATTAAATTATCCGATAACCTAAAAAACTTAGGATTTGATATTGTCCGGTTTAAAACAGGTACGCCACCACGGGTGAATAGCAACACCATTGACTATTCAAAAACACAAATTCAACCAGGTGATGAAAAACCGCAAACTTTTTCATATGAAACGACAGAAGCTATTACTAATCAATTACCTTGTTGGTTAACATATACATCAGCGGAAACACACCAAATTATTGAAAATAATTTGGATCGTAGCCCAATGTTTTCGGGAATGATTAAAGGTAGAGGGCCAAGATATTGTCCATCAATTGAAGATAAAATCGTCCGTTTCCATGACAAACCACGTCATCAAATCTTTTTAGAGCCAGAAGGACGGAATACAGAAGAAGTATATGTTCAAGGTTTATCAACGAGTCTTCCAGAAGAAGTACAGTTAGAAATGCTCAAAACAGTTCCAGGTTTGGAAAATGCGAAAATGATGCGTTCAGGGTATGCGATTGAATATGATTCCATTAAACCTGAACAACTTTGGCCAACATTAGAAACAAAGGCTATAAAAAATTTATATACCGCAGGTCAAATTAATGGAACAAGCGGATATGAGGAAGCGGCAGCCCAAGGATTAATGGCGGGTATTAATGCTTGCCTTCGAGCCTTAGGGAAAGATCGGGAAGTAATTTTACAACGTTCTGAAGCTTATATTGGTGTATTAATTGATGATTTAGTGACGAAGGGAACGGTAGAACCGTATCGATTACTTACATCCCGTGCTGAATATCGTTTATTATTGCGCCATGATAATGCGGATTTAAGGCTTACTGAACTTGGGTATGAACTTGGTTTAATAAGTGAAGAACGTTATCAAAAGTATTTAGAGAAAAAAGAAAACATCGAACAAGAATTAAAACGATTGAAAAATACGCGAATTAAACCAAATGAACAAGCCCAACAATTGATAGCAAGTGTTGGTGGCAGTGAATTAAAAGACGGCATTTTAGCCAGTGATCTATTAAAACGTCCAGAAATGAAATACGAACATATTAAACAATTAGCACCAAGTGACAAAGAATTATCACGTGAAGTTGAAGAACAAGTGGAAATTCATATTAAATATGAAGGTTATATTAATAAAGAGCTACAACAAGTTGAGCGTATGAAAAAGATGGAAGATAAAAAGATTCCGCATGATATAGATTATGATGCAATTCATGGGCTAGCAAACGAAGCAGTTGACAATTTAAAGAAAGTACACCCATTAACGTTAGCTCAAGCATCTCGTATTCCGGGAGTAAATCCTGCAGATATTTCAATATTATTAGTTTATTTGGAACAGGGGAAAATTGCTCGTATCCCAAATGAAAAAACAGTAGGCTAAAAAACGTTCATTCAGAAAGAGTGGATAAAATGAATATAGAACAATTTCAGCAACACTTAAATGCATTCAATATTAAATTAACCGATAAACAGTTACAACAGTTTGAGACATATTATAAGATGCTCGTAGAGTGGAATGGAAAAATTAATTTGACTGCCATTACTGAAAAACATGAGGTATACTTAAAACATTTTTTTGATTCATTAACAGCTGCTAATTACTATTCCTTTTCCGAGGATCAAACCATTAAACTCTGCGATGTTGGAGCGGGTGCTGGTTTTCCTAGTATCCCGCTTAAAATTGCTTTTCCTAATTTACAAGTAACAATCGTTGACTCATTAAACAAACGAATTCAATTTTTACATGAATTAGCATCTGCTTTATCACTGGACAATGTTCACTTTTACCACGATCGGGCAGAAACTTTTGGCCAAAATATAGAAAACCGAGAGTCTTTTGATGTTGTTACAGCTAGAGCGGTGGCAAAAATGTCTGTTTTAAGTGAATTCTGCTTACCTTTAGTAAAAGTAGGCGGAGCTTTTATTGCTTTAAAAGGTGCCAATGGTCAAGAAGAACTGAATCAAGCTAAAAAGGCAATTACAACTCTTGGTGGTCAACTAAACCATGTCTATTCTTTTTCTCTTCCGATTGAAGAAAGTGAAAGGACAATAATTGTAATTGACAAAATAAAAAACACACCAAAAAAATATCCTAGAAAACCGGGCGTTCCAACTAAAAAGCCTTTATGATATGATTAAATAGACTATCACGATTCTTAAAGTAATAAATAATTTTCTATTTAATTATGTATGCCTAATAGATGAATAATGGATGTTGTTGATCCATAGAAAATTATTTCCTAACGAAGCAGGAACTTTATAGGAAAGAGCGAAATATGTAATGTAAGAGAGTTGACCGTATCCATTATCAAAATTAAGGAAAGCTATTATGAATATTGATCATTTATTTCCCAATTTTTAATTGTCTCTTTGACCCTATCTGAACAGTAACTAGGGAGTTTTTTAAAGGGTGGTGTAGAGCAATGAAGCATCCATTTTCACGATTATTCGGAGTTACTGAAAGGGAAAGTGTTGTCAGTAATAACGAAATGCAAGATCAACAAGTAGATGATATTAAAGAAAAGGTTCGAAAACTTCCCTTAGAGAAAATTATTCCTAACCGTTTTCAACCACGGACCATCTTTGATGAGGAAAAAATAGAGGAACTAGCGAAAACAATTCATACACACGGTATGATTCAACCGATCGTTGTTCGTTCCATTGAAAATGATCATTATGAGATAATTGCAGGTGAGCGTAGATATAGGGCAGTGAAAAAACTAGGATGGGATACAATACCTGCAATACTGAAGGATTTTAATGATAAAGAAACCGCTTCTGTAGCACTAATCGAGAACTTACAACGGGAAGAATTATCACCAATTGAAGAAGCAATGGCTTATAATCAATTATTAGAAATTCACGGTTTAACACAAGAAGCTTTAGCCCAAAGGCTCGGAAAAAGTCAATCCACTATTGCAAATAAATTACGATTATTAAAATTACCAAAGGAAGTTCATGATGCACTTTTAACAAAGGAAGTGACGGAAAGACATGCCCGTGCGTTAATTCCTTTAAAAGATGCTGAAAAACAAGTTAAATTATTAAATGAAATTATTGAGAAACATTTAAATGTGAAACAAACGGAAGCTCGTGTTGAACGGTTATTATCAAGTAGTAAACCTAAAAAGCGTAAACGAATTTCCTTTAGTAAAGATGTACGTATTGCTGTAAATACAATCAGAAAATCTCTGGAAATGGTACAAGAAAGTGGGATTAACGCTGATGCGGCAGAAGAGGAATTAGATGATTATTATCAAATCACCATCCGCATACCGAAAAAGAAATCATAGATTTATATCATAACGAAAGACTGTTAATCTAGCAGTCTTTTTCTTTTTAAATGAATTTAAACTTACTCCAATTATCTTACCTATTAAATTGTTTCAGGATAATTACGTTCTTAAGAATTTTTTTTCAAAAACGATTTAAAGTTTAAAATATTATTTAACATGAAAAAAGTTTTTTTCGTATTTTCATGATAAAATAGAATAAGCTTTATCTGTTAAGGTAGGTGAAATTGTGAGTAAAGTTATCGCTATTGCAAATCAAAAAGGTGGGGTTGGGAAAACAACTTCATCAATTAATTTAGCTGCTTGTCTAGCCTATATTGGAAAAAAAGTATTACTCGTTGATACAGATCCACAAGGGAATGCAACAAGTGGTATCGGCGTAGAAAAAGCCGATGTTTCAAAATGTATTTATAATATTTTAATAGATGATGAAGAGCCTACAAATGTCATATTATCTTCAGCAGTTGAAAACTTATTTTGTATCCCAGCTACAATTCAATTAGCTGGTGCTGAGATAGAACTTGTACCAACCATCTCACGAGAAATACGACTAAAACATGCCATTGATCAAGTAAGAGATCAATATGATTTTGTTATCATTGATTGCCCTCCTTCCCTAGGTTTATTAACACTTAATGCATTAACAGCTGCTGATTCTGTTATCATTCCAGTACAGTGCGAATATTATGCTTTGGAGGGGTTAAGCCAGTTACTTAATACTGTTCGCCTGGTCCAAAAGCATTTAAATACTGAATTGACGATCGAAGGCGTCCTTTTAACCATGTTAGATGCAAGAACAAACTTAGGTATTCAAGTTATCGAAGAAGTAAAAAAGTATTTCCAAGATAAAGTATTTAATACGATTATTCCAAGAAATATCCGTCTAAGCGAAGCCCCAAGTTATGGAAAACCAATTATCATATATGATCCCCGTTCAAGAGGGGCTGAAGTATATCTTGAGTTGGCGAAGGAAGTGGTAAATAATGGCTAGAGGGTTAGGTAAGGGTATTAGTGCACTTTTTCCAGATATTGAAGTAAAAGAAGATGAAAAAATTCAAGAAGTAAATGTTACAGAGTTACGTCCAAATCCATATCAACCACGAAAACAATTTGATGATGCCGCATTAGAAGAATTAAAGCAGTCGATAATCGAGCATGGTATATTACAGCCTCTAATTGTAAGGAAAAGTTTAAAAGGATATGAGATTGTAGTTGGTGAACGCAGGTTTCGAGCTGCTAAAGCGGCTAATATGAAAACGATACCTGTTGTTATCCGTAAAATGGACGACCAACAAATGATGGAACTGGCTGTCTTAGAAAACTTGCAACGAGAAGATTTAACACCAATTGAAGAAGCAGCCGCTTATCAAATGTTAATGGATCGATTACATATTACACAAGAAGAGTTAGCAAAACGTTTGGGAAAAAGTCGTCCGCATATTGCCAATCATGTTCGGCTATTGACGCTTCCAGCTGAAATACAACAATATATCTCCGATGGGAAAATATCAATGGGGCATGGTAGAACATTACTTGGATTAAAGGATAAGAAAAAAATAAAACCGTTGGCTGACAAGGTAATTAAAGAGCACCTTAATGTAAGACAGTTGGAACAATTAGTTCAACAATTCAATGAAAATGTTCCACGTGAAACGAAGAAAAAGGAAAAGAAAGACGTTTTTCTTATGGAACAGGAAACGTACTTACGCGAACGGTTCGGTACAACAGTAAAAATTAAACAAAATAAAAATAAAGGTAAAATCGAAATTGAATTTTTCTCGAAAGAAGATTTAAATCGAATATTAGAAATACTAAATCCTGAAAATGAGGAATAAATAAAATAAGTCATGTGTCATGGCTTATTTTTTTTTGTGTTTTTCTGAAGTGATATTTGTAAAAAGGATTTAGTAAAATTTAGTGGCATGTTATGATGTTTTTACTTTAATATATGAAATTAAGAGAGAAAAATGGGTGAGGTCATGGTTTTAACAGGGACAATTGTGAATGCATTGTTTATTATTTTTGGTTCGATGATTGGGATTTTTTTTACAAATTTATCAGAATCGATGAAAACAACAGTTTTAAAAGGTATTGGATTAACTGTCACCTTATTAGGAATACAAATGGGAATTCAAACGAACAATTTATTAGCGGTTATTATGAGTGTTGTTGTCGGATCGTTATTAGGTGAATGGTTAAAATTAGATGATAAATTTAAACAGACAGGAAAGTGGTTAGAGGCAAAAATTGGTTATAAGGCAAAGGGGAGTATTGCACAAGGTTTTATTACAGCGACTCTTATCTTTGTAATTGGCGCAATGTCCATAGTTGGTGCCTTGGATAGTGGGATTCGCGGTGATCACCAAGTATTATATACGAAAGCGATGATTGACGGGTTTACGGCGATTATATTAACTTCTACTTTAGGAATTGGTGTTATGTTTTCTAGCATTCCAGTTTTTCTTTATCAAGGAACCATTGCCCTGTTTGCTACACAAATAAATAACTTTATTCCTGCCCATTTATTAGATTTAATTGTGATGGAATTGACAGCAACAGGTGGCATCTTAATAATGGGAATTGGACTGAATATGTTGGAATTGACAAAAATAAAAGTAGCGAACATGTTGCCGAGTATACTTGTCATCACTATCGTTATCCCTATTTTTTTCTTTTTTAACTTTTGAGGGCTGTCTTCTTATACAACCCTCTCCTTTCCAAATTTAAACTGTATCTTCATTTATGAGTAAATCATTATTTTGATTATTTTGCCCAAACTGGTACAGTATTCCAGCTTTATAAATGCCGTTAGAAATTGTTTTAGCAAGATTCATTACTAAATATAGGCGAGTATTTTGTAACACAAAGAACTCCATAAAACCGCTAATATTAACAACACCGGTCATATGTATATGACCAACAGGGGGTAATGTTTTATTTACACCAGCACCTGGTTTTAAAGAACCCTTTTTAATTTGTATAGTTCCAATACTTTTCGTTTGTCCTAGACAAGCATCTATGCCGATAATAAATGCTTGCTCGAACTTTTTCTGTATTTGATTTAACTTTTCTTCTAAATTTACTGCATGAATGGGATCTTCAAGCGTACCAAATACATAAAAATTTTCAGGAAGTAATTTCTCTTGCAGAAGGGTTCCTACTAATGGTCCTAAGGAATCACCAGTTGAACGATCGGTGCCTATACAAATAAAAAGGATCGGAATGGATTCATCTATTGGTAAATAACCAAAAAGTTCATTAGCAATCTTACCTGTTGCTAGAGGATCTTCCCAAGAAATTGCTTGATTTTCTTTCCCACGAAAAAAGCTAGCTTTAAACAAAAACATCCCCCCCTCACTCTGTTGAATACCTGTATTATCAGTTTAGTAACGTTGGAATGTTTTTATACATCGAACAATTTAAATTTTTAAATAAGATTCATCTATTTTATGTTTTTTAACTTGAATATATGAATGAATTCAAGTTAATATGATTTATAGAGTTGACTTAAACGAATGAGAGAAGGTGGGGAAAATAATGGAGCAAAAAACTTTTCAATTAAATGATATTGTAGAAATGAAAAAACAACACCCATGTGGAACAAACCGCTGGAAAATCATTCGTTTAGGAGCGGATATCCGGATTAAATGTATGGGATGTTCCCATAGTGTTATGATGCCAAGAAAAGAATTTGTTCGTAAAATGAAAAAAGTTATCGAAACTGCAGAATCATAACTTTCTGGTTCTTGTGTTTTATTTTCTAGATGACTATAATAGGAACGAATATATCGTTAGAAAATAGTAGGAGTGACATAGATGTCTTTAACAGCTGGAATCGTCGGTTTGCCAAATGTGGGGAAATCGACTCTTTTTAATGCAATTACACAAGCCGGTGCTGAAGCGGCAAATTATCCATTTGCCACAATTGACCCGAACGTAGGCGTCGTTGAAGTACCTGATGCTCGTTTAACGAAATTAACAGAACTCGTTAAACCGAAAAAAACAGTACCAACTACTTTTGAATTTACAGATATAGCCGGGATTGTCAAAGGTGCAAGTAAAGGTGAAGGATTAGGAAATAAATTTCTTGCAAACATTCGACAAGTGGATGCTATTTGCCATGTTGTTAGATGTTTTGAGGATGAAAATATTACCCATGTTGCTGGAAAAGTTGATCCAATTGCCGATATCGAAACCATTAATTTAGAACTGATCTTAGCGGATATGGAAACCGTTGATAAACGACTAGCAAAAGTTGAAAAACTAGCTAAACAAAAAGATAAAGATGCATTGGTTGAATTCGAAGTCCTTACGAAAGTTAAAGAAGCTTTTGAAAAGGAATTACCGGCAAGAACGGTTGAATTTAATGAAGAACAGTTAAAAATTGTTAAAGGATATCAATTATTAACGCTAAAACCAGTCTTGTATGTAGCAAATATTGGGGAAGATGATATTGGAAATTCAGAAGAGAATCCATATGTAAAGTTAGTTCGTGAATATGCTGAAAAAGACAATGCAGAAGTGGTTGTTATCTGCGCTCGCATTGAAGAGGAGATTTCAGAGTTAGATCCAGAAGAAAAGACTGCATTTTTGGAAGAATTAGGTATTGAAGAATCTGGGTTAGACCAATTAATTCGCAAAGCTTATCATTTACTTGGATTGGCGACATATTTCACAGCCGGAGTACAAGAAGTACGAGCTTGGACCTTTAAGCGTGGTATGAAGGCCCCAGAATGTGCTGGAATTATTCATAGTGATTTTGAAAAAGGATTTATTCGAGCAGAGACAGTTTCATACGATGATTTAGTGAGATATGGTTCGATGAATGCAGCGAAAGAAGCTGGAAAAGTTCGTTTAGAAGGAAAGGATTATGTCGTTCAAGATGGCGATATTATGCATTTCCGATTTAATGTGTAAGCTATTCTGAGGTTTTTAAAAGGGTTAAATATATAGAACGGGGAGGGTTATTTATTGGGCTCTTCCCGTTTTGATATATTCTATCTTTTAAAAATAACAATTTCTTATATTCTCCTAAATAAAAACTACTTCGTCCTATTGAAAAACTGAAAATTGATTGCGCCTATTTTAACTATATGTTATAATTTTATATCGTGAGTAATAAATTTATTGCTCCTTGCTCTTATTGATAGAGCCGCTAAGTCCAAAAGGAGGTGAAAGTGATGAGAAAGTACGAAGCTATGTACATCATCCGACCAAATATCGATGACGAATCTAAAAAAGCACTAGTAGAACGTTTTGATAATATTTTAACTGAAAACGGTGCTGAAATTACGGAATCAAAGGAATGGGGTAAGCGTCGTTTAGCATACGAAATTAAGGATTATCGTGAAGGTTACTACCACATCGTTAAATTCGTTGCTAAACCAGAAGCTGTCCAAGAATTTGATCGTTTAATTAAAATCAATGAAGATATCATTCGTCACATTGTTGTTAAAGAAGATGAATAACTTGTATAAATTGAAGTAATGAAAAGGAATGTTCCATGTGGAACATTTCCTAAAAAAAGGAGTGATTCTGATGATTAACCGAGTTGTTCTTGTTGGACGCTTAACGAAAGATCCGGAACTTCGTTATACACCTAATGGTATACCTGTTGCTACCTTCACTCTTGCTGTAAATCGTCCTTTTACCAATACGCAAGGTGAAAGAGAAGCAGATTTCATTCTCTGTGTCGTTTGGAGAAAAGCTGCTGAAAATGTAGCCAACTTCTTGAAAAAAGGCAGTTTGGCAGGGGTAGACGGACGTATCCAAACGAGAAGTTATGATAATCAAGAAGGTAGAAGAGTGTATGTAACAGAGGTTGTCGCAGATAGTGTCCAATTTTTAGACACTAAAGGTGCGTCGAATCGTCAGAATGCTCCAGCATCAAGTTATCCTGATTTCGATCCGAAACCATTCGGTTCTGATAATCAGCATCAAGGCCCATCAAGAAATGAGGATTCGATTTTCAATAGCGGGCAACCGATTGATATTTCTGATGATGATTTACCATTTTAACGATAAATAATAAATTGAAACGGATATAAAAATTTATAAGAAAGGAGTGTTTCTAATGGCAGGACGTAGAGGTCGTGGCAGAAGAAAAAAAGTATGTTACTTTACAGCGAACGGAATTACGCATATCGATTATAAAGATGTTGACCTTCTTAAAAAATTCATTTCTGAGCGTGGGAAAATTTTACCTCGTCGTGTAACTGGTACAAGTGCGAAATATCAACGTATGTTGACAAAAGCAATTAAACGTGCACGTCAAGTAGCATTATTACCATATGTTGCAGAAGATAAATAATTACAAGAAAAAGCAGTTTGGAGATTAATCTCCAAACTGCTTTTTTTATTATATAAAGCGGTGCGTTATTCGAAATATTTCTTACATAAAGATACATTCCATTTTTTTTGTGTTATATTATGAGTAGTCTGAAAAATTAAACAAGTGGTATTCCATGTATTAATGGGGAAATGTTTTTGATTAACGACTGAAGAAATCGTAAATCATCCAAAATCACCATTTATTTAAGGTAGGACTTCAGACATGCCGAAACGTTGATTTCAAAATCATAATTAGTATTGGGGTGGTGGTTTATGTTGAAGAAAATATATGTGGTTAGGCATTGTGAAGCAGTAGGACAATCACCTGATGCCCAACTCACTGATAAAGGATTTAACCAAGCATTTGAATTATGTGAGTTTTTTTCCAACATTAAAATCGACCAAATTATCGCAAGTCCGTATAAACGTGCCATTGAATCTATTCAACCGCTCGCAAAAAGATTAGGTTTAGATGTTGAGATCGATAGGAGATTGACAGAACGTATTCTTAGCACTAATAATCTTTCTGATTGGTTTGAAAAACTTCGAAATACTTTTGAAGATATAGAATTGAAATATGAAGGTGGAGAGTCCAGCAGAGAAGCGATGAACCGAATTGTTGAGGTTGTAGAAGAGATCTTTAGCAGAAACAATGATCATACAGTCGTAGTTACACATGGCAATTTAATGTCCTTGCTTTTCATGTTTTATAATAAAGATTTTGGATTCGATAATTGGGAAAGACTTAGTAATCCTGATGTATTTCTCTTAAGTAAAGAAGGTAATCAGGTAACTTTTAAAAGAATATGGGATTAAAAAAGATTACTCATATGGTAGAATGTGAAGATTTATACTTGAGTAATGGGTGCGTTAGTTGAAGAATATGTTACTACTAACAGAACTTCCAAAAAACGGAAGTTCTAATTTTTTAACAGGAATAATGGGAAATAAGCACTCATCCCTTTGGAATAATAATCTGAAAACACAATATTTTATTTTGCTTTTAAGTAGGACTAGAGAATAGATGCCTTTTTTCTTGATATGCTAATAAACGTGATTAAATGTTTGAAAAGTTGAAGCATCGTTTAATAATCGTTAAAATAAATTTATGGTTTATAATAAGCATACGATTTCATAAAAAAGATTATGTATTAACAGAGGTGTTCATGTGCAAACAAATAAGCTTACAGAAGGAGCCATTTTACTAGCTGTATATGTCATTTTACTCATTCTTTTTCTATATCTACCGCTTTTTTGGATGGTTATCGCATTTGTATTGGCTTTGCCTTTTACCTATTATACAGCTAAGTATAATTGGAAAAATGGGCTTTTCTTTTTCATAGGTGCGGTTACACTAACATTGATTGTCGGTAATCTAGTGGCACTACCCGTAACATTTTTATATGGACTTGTTGGGATTGTATTTGGTTGGTGTTTACATGAAAAAAGAGATCGTTTTATTACATACTCCGCAACAACATTAACTTTTTTAACTTGTACAGTACTTCTATATGTCTTTTCAATTCTATTATTTAAAATAAACTTTATTACAGAAGCAATTGAATTGACAAAAGCTACTTTTGAACAAACATTGGCAATGATGGAAGAAACTGGACAAGATGTTTCGGTTTTTGAAGATTCTTTTTCTTTATTAGAGCAGCAAATTATTACGTTAATTCCTTCAATGTTTATCTTAACATCGGGAATCATCGTATTTCTTATTCAATCGATATCCTATCCTATTTTAAAACGATTAGGATTTCATGTTCCAAAAGCTAAACCATTTAGAAATCTTAAGTTACCGAGAAGTTTAATATGGTATTATTTAATTGCCATTCTTATATCCCTATTTATACCTGCAGATAAGGGGGAATTTTTATATAATGTATTTGCTAATCTCCTTTTTATCTTGCAATTTCTATTTGTCATACAAGGGATTTCATTTTTATTTTATTTATCCTTTGAAAAAGGGGTAAAAAGAATTTGGCCGATTATTGGGACCATCTTGATCATTATTAGTCCCTTATTTAATACATTGGCAAGAATATTAGGGATTATAGATTTAGGGTTTGATTTACGCCAAAGGATAAAAAAGAAAAGCTGATCATTCTTTTCATATTATTTAGGAGTTGGAACATATGCCAATCTTTTTAAAAAAGAGAAGGATTCAAAGAATTTTAATAACCTTCTTAGTTATTATGATGATCCTGAGTATTATATGTGTCTTTTACAATTGGTGGTTAGCCATCATCCATATCCTTGTCATCATTAGTTTTTATTATTTATTAATAAAAGCCGATGCAGTTTTTCAAAGTGAAGCTGAAAAATATATATCATTATTATCTTATCGGGTAAAAAAAGTAGGCGAAGAAGCCCTTTTACAAATGCCAATTGGTATTCTCTTAATTAATGATGATTACATTATTGAATGGGCCAATCCTTATATGGCATCCTGTTTAAACGAAGATTCACTTATCGGACGTTCATTATATGATGTAGCAGATGTTCTTATTCCGGTTATTAAACAAGAGATAGAAAATGAAAAAGTAACGTTAAATGACCATCAATATCAAATGATTTATAAGAAAGAAGAGAAATTACTTTATTTTTTTGATATTACAGAACAAGCCCTTATTGAGAAAAAATATAAAGATGAAAAGCCAGTGATTTCCATTGTTTATTTAGATAATTATGATGAAATCACCCAAGCTATGGATGATCGTGAAAGAGGTAATTTAAATAGTCGGGTAACTTCATTATTAAATGAATGGGCCAATCATTTTGGGATTTATCTAAAACGGGTGAATTCAGATCGTTATATTGCCTTTTTTAATGAGAAGATATTACATGAATTAGAAAAAGATAAGTTTTCTATATTAGATAAGGTGAGAGAGTCGATTGTGAGAAATAATATTCCTTTAACACTAAGTATTGGAGTTGGTGTTGGTCTCTCATCTTTACCAGATATTGGTGCCTCTGCACAATCAAGTTTAGATTTAGCATTAGGCCGGGGGGGCGACCAAGTTGCTATAAAACTAACAAACGGTCGTGTCAAATTTTTCGGTGGAAAAACAAATCCAATGGAAAAACGTACTAGGGTTCGTGCTCGTGTTATTTCCCATGCATTAGGAGAATTAATTCAAGAAAGTAGTCAGATTTTTATAATGGGACATAAATATCCTGATATGGATGCAATAGGTTCATCCATTGGTATATTAAAAATTGCGCAAATATATAAAAAGGAAACTTATGTTATACTAAATGAACAGGAAGTAGATTCAGGTGTACAGAAACTATTAGATGAAGTAAAAGCAAAAACTGATATTTATAAACATTTTATTTCACCATCTGAAGCATTAGATTTGAATATGGACAATGCTTTACTCATTATAGTGGATACCCATAAACCATCCCTTGTCATTGAAGAACGGTTAGTTGACCAAATTGAACGTACAGTAGTCATTGACCATCATAGACGTAGTGAAGAATTTGTTCATAATCCATTACTTGTTTACATGGAACCTTATGCTTCATCAACGTCCGAGTTAGTAACTGAGTTGTTAGAATATCAACCCTTTAAAAAAATTGATATACTAGAAGCAACTGCACTTCTTGCTGGTATTATTGTCGATACAAAAAGCTTTACGTTACGGACAGGTTCAAGAACCTTTGATGCAGCATCCTTTTTACGTTCTAAAGGTGCGGATACCGTTTTAGTTCAAAAATTTTTAAAAGAAGATGTCGATACGTATATTAAGCGTGCTAAACTTATTGAAAAGGTTGAATTCTATCATAACGGTATTGCTATAACAAAGGGAGAATCAGATGAAGTTCTTAGTCAAGTGTTAATTGCACAAACAGCTGATATTCTTTTAACAATGGAGAATGTTGAGGCAGCTTTTGTCATATCAAGGCGGCCAGATGATTCGATAGGAATTAGTGCAAGATCGCTAGGAAATATAAATGTTCAGTTAATCATGGAAGGGCTTGAAGGTGGCGGTCATTTAACAAATGCTGCAACACAACTTTATGAAACTTCTATAGAAGATGCTGAACAACGATTAAAGGAAGTTATTGATAAGTATTTAGAAGGAGGTAATGAGGAATGAAAGTTATATTTATAAAAGATGTAAAAGGAAAAGGAAAAAAAGGGGAAATAAAAAATGTAGCCGATGGCTATGCCCATAACTTTTTAATAAAAAATGGGTATGCTGTTGAAGCAACACCCGCAAACTTAAAGAAATTAGAAGCGCAAAAGAAAAAAGCAGCTCAGCAAGCACAACAAGAATTAGAAGAAGCGAAACAATTGCAGGAAAAGTTAGCCAATATTCAAGTTGAAATTTCTGCAAAGTCTGGTGAAGGTGGTCGTTTATTCGGATCCATCACCTCAAAACAAATTGCTGAACAATTGTTAAAACAGCATAATATAAAAGTAGATAAACGAAAAATTGAAATGGAAGATGCGATCCGTTCACTTGGAGTAACTCGCGTGGATATTAAGTTGCATCCAGAAGTAACGGCAACACTTGCAGTTCATGTTGTAGAAGAAAAATAACCGAAAATATTACCATCGTAAACCAATTCGGTTCATGATAGAATAAAAAAGGAGAAAACGAAAGGCTTGCTCAAAGCCACGAAAATCATTATTGATAGATTTTCAAGCGTTTGAGTTAGCCTTTTTCTTTTGCTAGAAAAAGATCATTTTCTTAAATGTAGGATCATAGTTTGAATTAATAATAGATCAACCTTTTATGAGTGATTGTTGGAGGTTTGGATGCGAATGAATGATTTGTTAATAGACCGAACTCCTCCTCAAAATATTGAAGCGGAACAAGCGGTTTTAGGTGCGATTTTTATTGAACCGGAAAGTTTAACGGTAGCTTCGGAATTTTTAATTCCTGAAGATTTTTATCGGAGTTCTCATCAAAAAATCTTTTCAGCAATGTTAAAACTAAGCGACCAAGGGAAAGCCATTGACGTTGTTACGGTAACCGAGGAACTTATTGCAACAGAACAACTAGAAAATATTGGCGGTGTTTCCTACTTAATGGAGTTAGCTAATGCTGTTCCAACAGCAGCTAATGTAGAATATTATGCGCGCATTGTTGAAGAAAAGTCCCTTTTACGTCGACTCATTCGTACAGCTACAGAAATTGCCCAAGAGGGATACTCCCGTGAAGATGAAGTGGAAAGTTTACTTTCAGAAGCTGAAAAGAAAATTATGGAGGTATCAGGGAGGAAAAGTGCGGGTTCCTTTATAAGTATTAAAGACGTTTTAGTCGAAGCGTATGATAATATTGAAAAACTAGCAAATAGACAAGGGGATATAACTGGGATTCCTACTGGTTTTACTGAATTGGATCGAATGACAGCTGGTTTTCAAAGAAACGATTTAATTATCGTGGCAGCCCGTCCTTCCGTCGGTAAAACAGCCTTTGCATTAAATATTGCCCAAAATGTTGCGACAAAAACGGATGAAGTAGTTGCGATATTCTCTCTTGAGATGGGGGCAGAACAACTTGTTATGCGTATGCTTAGTTCAGAAGGGAATATCAATGCTCAAAATTTGCGTACTGGAGATTTGTCAGATGAAGATTGGAAAAAGTTAACCATGGCAATGGGAAGCTTATCCAATGCGCAAATATATATTGATGATACACCAGGAATTCGTATTGCTGAAATGCGGGCAAAATGTCGACGGCTAAAACAAGAACGTGGATTAGGGATGATTTTAATTGACTACTTACAATTAATTCAAGGTGATGGAAAAGCGGATAACCGTCAACAAGAAGTTTCGGAGATTTCACGTTCTTTAAAAGCGCTGGCTCGTGAATTGGAGGTTCCAGTGATTGCCTTGTCACAGTTATCACGAAGTGTTGAACAACGACAAGATAAACGTCCAATGATGTCAGATATCCGTGAATCAGGAAGTATTGAGCAAGATGCTGATATTGTTGCATTCCTTTATCGAGATGATTACTATGATAAAGAAACGGAAAACAAAAATATTATTGAAATCATTATTGCAAAACAAAGGAATGGTCCTGTAGGGACAGTTCAACTTGCCTTCGCAAAAGAGTATAGTAAATTTGTAAATTTAGAGAGAAGATATGATGATGCAGACATTCCACCAGGTGCATAAAAGATAAAAGCAATCGGTCGATGATGACCATTGCTTTTTATTTAGTCAAAACTACTTTTTTAAATGGTAATAGATACAAAAATAAAACTTTAAGTCCTTCAAAAAACAATGCAATGATATTTGTATCCAAGTATAGGCATTTATTTCAAATAATTTCCTTAAATAATACATTTCGTTTACAATTCAAAGACGTTTGGACTCTTTCAATCATAATTATGATAAAGTATCCTTAGATTTCGAATTACTATATTAGTAGAGTAATCAATTTAGGAGGAAACTTCATGAGTTTTAAACTAAAAGAATATTGGTCAAAAATGACCGAGCAAACCGAGAGAGTCCGCCTAAATTCCAAGCTAACCTTAAGAAAATCAGTAGTAACTATATTTATTATTTCTTCTATTTCTGCAAATGCAACAGCAATAGCGGCTGAAAATATAAATGATAAGACAATTTACCATGTATATGATGGTGACTTATATATAGGTGCTGTTTCAGATAAAACAAAAGTAGACAAACAAATACAGGAAAAGATATTGGAAATTGAAAAGAACTATAAAAACCATGATTTTGATTATAATACGGATGAATTGGTGATTAAACCACAACGGAATTTCCAAAATGCAGAAGTGAATGAAGAAGAAGTACTATCATACTTAAATTCCGAGTATGAGTTAGACGTAAATGCAGTTGCTTTAAAAATTAACGGTAAAATTATTGCGTATTTGGAAGATGAGAAGAAACTTGAAAAAGTGTTACAAATGGTTAAATTTAATTATGTATCTGATCAAGAACCAGAAAAGTTAGAGCATTCTTCTAATCTAGATGCGTCTCGAATAGTAGATGTGAAGATATCAAAAAATGTGACAGTTTCAATGGAAAGTGTTGCACCTGAAAAGGTAATGACAGTTGATGAAACAGTTCAATTACTACAAAAGGGTTCGGTATCAGAAGAAAAATATACCGTTCAAAAAGGTGACGTTTTAAGTACGATTGCGGCTAAACATGGTTTAAAGCTAAAGGAACTTCTAGATTTAAATCCGAAAGTGAATGAGGATACCCCCCTTCAAATTGGCGATGAACTAGTCGTTACTGTAAATCAACCATATTTGGACGTGATCGTGCAAAAAGAAGTTAGAGCAACAGAACCGGTTCCTTACGAAACAAAGTATATTGAAGATGATGCAATGTATAAAGGTGAATCAAAAGTTGTTGAAAACGGATCTAATGGAGAGAGAAAGCGAATTTATAAAGTTAGTGAAAAGAATGGTAAACAAGCTTCTAAAGAGGTTGTGCAAGAAACGATAGTCAAGGAACCTGTGACTGAAGTCATTCGTATCGGAACCAAGGAAATTCCATCAAAAGGTACAGGGGAATTAATTTGGCCGACAAAAGGCGGTTATATATCAAGTAAACAAGGTTATCGTAGGGGAAAAATGCATAAAGGAATTGACATTGCCCGACCATCCGATCGTTCCATTCTTGCTGCAGATACCGGTACGGTTGTATTTGCAGGAGAGGATGGAGGTTATGGAAATAAAGTAGTTATTGACCATAATAATGGAATGAGAACATTATATGCTCATCTTTCTTCTATTGATGTTTCCGTTGGTCAAACAGTACAAAAAGGTAGTAAAATAGGAATAATGGGAAGTACAGGGAATTCTACTGGAATTCATTTACATTTTGAAGTTTATCAAAACAATAAACTACAAAACCCATTAAATTATTTTTAATTAAATATCCTAAAATAATCGGGGGTCAGAATCCTAACTCAACAATATTTAGGTATTAGTAAAAGGATTACTAATTATTGTTGGTGTAGCAGGAATCACCCCCTTTCGTTATTCTTTTAGGAAATGTTAAGAAACGATTTTACTGTCAATTTATAAAGAATTTTTTAAATGAGAAAAGGTTAGAACGGTTTAAGAATGAATTATTAAAAACATCATGTTAAAGTAGTATTAATAAATGGATAAGAGTCTTTCCGATAACTATCAAATAAACAAAAAACGAGTAAAATAAAATTAGACATTACTAATTCGTCGGCTCAATTCTTATTAAGGTATTTTAGTTAATTTACATTACTTTGGAAAAACTAAAAAAAATCAATTTTCAAAGTAAGGAATTGTTCATTATAAAAAAAGGAACTATTTGTTTACTGAAAGGAGAGAAGTAAGAATGAGCAAAAAAATCTTAGTTGTTGATGATGAGAAACCAATTGCAGATATTTTAGAGTTTAATTTAAAAAACGATGGATATGAAGTGATATGTGCTTATGATGGTGCTGAGGCTTTAAAACTAGTAGAGGAACATACACCGGACTTAATATTGTTAGATATTATGCTTCCAGAAAAAGATGGGATGGAAGTTTGTAAAGAAGTGAGAAAAAAATACGATATGCCCATTATTATGTTAACAGCTAAGGATTCTGAGATTGATAAAGTCCTTGGTCTCGAATTAGGTGCTGATGATTACGTAACGAAACCATTCAGCACACGGGAAATTTTAGCTCGTGTAAAAGCCAATCTTCGTCGCCATCAACAAATTGCAACAGCGAACAAAGAAAACGAGTCAAATGAAATTGCAATTGGTTCGTTAGTTATTCATCCAGATGCGTATATTGTTTCTAAACGGGGGGAAACGATTGAACTTACGCACCGCGAATTTGAACTTTTATATTACTTAGCGAAACATCCTGGACAAGTTATGACTCGTGAACATTTACTGCAAACGGTTTGGGGTTATGACTATTTTGGTGATGTTCGTACTGTTGATGTAACCGTTAGACGCTTACGTGAAAAAATTGAAGACAATCCAAGTCATCCAGGCTGGTTAGTTACCCGTCGAGGAGTAGGTTATTATTTACAAAATCCTGAGCAGGAGTAAAAGTAACGAATGAAAAAATTCTCAATCCTTTCGTCAATTCGCTTAAAGTTTATTCTCTTTTTTGTATTACTTATTCTAATTGCAATGCAAATTATTGGAGTTTATTTTGTACGTGAATTGGAATTGAAACTTACAGCGAACTTTAAAGAATCGATATTAAATCGTGTCAATTTATTAAAATATAATATTGAACAAGAATTATTGATTGAACGTAATGAGGAAGGGATTAATACATTAAGAGATGAAATTCGCACATTATTATCTGAAAACACGTCCAACGATATTCAACTAATTATGGTTTATGATAAGAACTCCAGGGTATTAGCCACTTCGGATCAAAATAACCAAGGAATCGTTGGACAAAAAACGACGGATAAAAATGTATCTCGTACTATTGTTACAGAGTCAAAGATCCAAAATACATTACAAAATGAAAATAATGAACGGATATTGTACTTATATGTTCCCATTCATGTGAATGGACAAGTGGAAGCTGTATTATACATTGAAGGGGATATCGAACAAGTTTTCAGTCAAATTCAAGTTATAACCGGCGTTTTAGTAACGGGAACATCCATTGCTTTAGGGATTACGGCAGTATTGGCTGTCTTTGTTGCCCAAACAATTACAAGACCGATTATGGATATGAAAAGACAAGCTCAGGCAATGGCAAGAGGAAATTTCTCCCGGAAAGTGAAAGTTTACGGAAATGACGAAATTGGCCAATTAGCCGAAGCATTTAATTATTTATCAAGGAAACTAAAAAATGAACAGGCAAAAACAGATAGTGAAAAGCGCAAACTTTCCTCTATTTTAAAATATATGACGGATGGTGTTATCTCGACTGATCGTAGAGGTAAAGTAATATTAATAAATGAAGCAGCTGAATATATGCTGAATGTTTCACGTGAAACAGTAATTTCGAAATCAATTATTTCAGTATTAGGTTTGGAAGGTCAATATACTTTTGAAGAATTAGCTGAAGAAACGGAGTCGGTTATTCTTGACTTTAGCACAAAAGAGAATCCATTCATTCTTCGTGCGAATTTCTCTATTATTCAAAAGGAAACAGGTTTAATGAACGGTTTAATCGTTGTGTTACATGATATTACGGAACAGGAAAAAATTGAACGAGACCGGCGAGAATTTGTTGCAAATGTGTCTCATGAACTGCGTACGCCGTTAACGACGATGCGAAGTTATCTTGAGGCCCTATCTGAAGGAGCATGGCGAGATAACGAAATAGCACCGAAGTTTTTACACGTTACACAAAACGAAACGGAACGAATGATTCGCTTAGTCAACGATTTATTACAATTGTCGAAAATGGATAGTAAAGACTATGTATTAAATAAATCAAGTATTGATTTTTGTAAGTTTTTCCATCACATTATTGATCGCTTTGAAATGTCGAAGGATCAAAATGTTGAGTTTGTTCGTAAAATCCCAGACACTGAAATTATCGTGGATATTGACCAAGATAAAATTACGCAAGTATTAGATAATATCATTTCAAATAGCATTAAGTATTCACCAGATGGTGGCAAAATTATTTGCAAGGTAATGATGTATCATGAATTTATAGAAGTGAAAATAGCGGACCAAGGTGTTGGTATACCGAAGGAAAATCTCCATCGGATTTTTGATCGCTTTTATCGAGTGGATAAAGCGCGAGCAAGACGTTTTGGTGGGACAGGACTAGGACTTGCGATTGCAAAAGAAATGATTCAGGCTCACAACGGCCAGATTTGGGCAACAAGTACCGAAGGAAAAGGGACAACCATTCATTTTACTCTCCCTTTTGATCGTAAAAAAGGGGATGATTTTTATTGAAAATTGAACAAATAAAAACGATCGTATTAACAGGTTTAGTTTTATTGAGCATTGTTTTGTTTTGGAAAATCGTTACTTTTCAACAAAATTATGGATTTGCTCGAGATAATCAGGAGTATGTGAATGAAGTAAACATAGATAAGAAAAAAGATATTAAAGAATTAGTTTATCCAATGAAGGTTGTTTATCGAGTCGATGATGATGTATATAAAGGTACGCAAAATATGGAGGATATTACTAAAATCGTCAATGAACTCCATAAGTGGGAGTTCTATTCTTTTCAAAATAGTACGGATGAATTTAATTATAAATTTAGAGATATCGCCGACAACCAAGTAATGATCTTTCAGTATCCTGGAGATATTCCATTTAGCTTAACCAAATCCATTTTTAATGTGACTGTAGAATCACAAGAGATTCCAGAGCAAGCAGTATTTAACCAAATATTTATCTTTAGAAGTGATGTCATAAATGATGATGGTGTCGTATATTTTGCTACTTCTGACCTTCGATCTGTTATTAAAGCGAGAGTAAAACACAATTACTTAGATGATTTCCAAAAGGTAATGGATGAATTTGAAAATAAAGGTTATGACTATATTGCTCTAAGCAATAATATAGGAAAATATATATATGTGCAGAATGAAGAAATGAAGTTACCAATATTTCAGTTTCATACGCAAAAGTTATCTTACGATTTATTTAAAGAAGCACTATTTCCTGATCCGAATTTTGTCAAACAAGAAGGTAATTCGTTTACCGATGGAACAAGCTTGTTAAAATTCAATGTGGTTACGGATAGTTTTACTTATGTTAATACATCAATCCCAGAAAATACAGAAGAAAATATTAGTGATATGATCTTGACAAGTGTTCAATATATAAATAGCCACAGTGGCTGGACAGATTCTTACTATTATTCAAATGCTTTCCAAAAACCAAATAAAGTCGTGTTTCAATTATATTTAAAAAACTATCCGGTGGCGAACGATCATTCACGAATGGAACTTGAAATCGGTGATAATAAGGTTCATTCCTATAAACGGCCATTTGTAGAATATGTATCTTTTGCTAGTGAAAATATTACGATTGAATCAGGAGAGAAGATTATTGAAAAATTAAATACTGATAATATTAAATTTGATGACTTGGCAATTTTTTATAGTTATGGCCCTAAAAAAGTTATGCAACCTTCCTGGTTCTATAAACAGAATAATAGTTGGCGTAAATACTCCGACGAAACCACTAGGAGGGAGTAATAATGGATTGGAGTAGGGCAAAAACAATATTTATTATTACATTTCTATTACTAGATCTATTCCTGATTCAACAATTAATTAGTCAACGAAATGAAAATACCTTTGATACGATTGAAGAGATTACCATTGATGAGAGACTAGAAGCGCAAAACATTCAAGTTAATGACTTACCAACTGAACCAACATCGGCGCCCTATTTGGAGGCAGAAGTAAAACAAATAGGTATTAATGATCTCGAAACGGACCAACAAAAGATCGTCAATTTCGGTTCAGGTATTAAAGTTGAAATGGATACACCAATTCCCCTTAAGAAGGATTGGGAAATAGAAGATGTAGATGAATTTATACATTCACAAGCCTTAAATGGTAACCAATATAAGTATTGGGATTATAATGAAGAAAAAAATGAAATTATCTATTATCAAGTCTTTAATGGTCAAATGTTATTTAATAACGAGAGTTCACAAATTGTCATTCAGCTTAATGAAAAAAATGAAATTGAATCCTACACACAAAATATGCTGGAAAATATAAAAGAAATACAAAAGCAAAATATTATTACAGCAAAGCAAGCATTGAGTATTTTATTAAGCAAAAATTTACTTCAGGCCGAAAGTACAGTATCGAATGTAGAACTTGGCTATTATTCTCTTGTTTCAAGTGAACCCAATCAATCGCAAAGTCAATCTCAACTTTTAGCTCCAACTTGGCGGATTACTTTAAATGGTGAAGTTGAATATTTTATTAATGCAATCGAAGGTCATGTTTTTAATGAACAAAGAGTAATTGTTGAGTGATTGAATGAAGTGCAACTTTTTCAAAAAAGAAAATTGTGATATGATGAATATAGCTGAAGGCTGGTAGATGAGAGGTCTACTAGCCTTTCCAATTAAGTGCGGTTTTTTTCATAGAATAGTAGTTTTATAGTTACATAACGATATTGATTTTTGGAGTGAACCTAAATGGCGTTAAACTTTAGCGTATTGGCAAGCGGTAGTACTGGAAATGCAATTTATGTTGAAACTGAAAAAAAAGCATTTCTTATCGATGCTGGATTTAGTGGGAAGCAAATGGAATCTTTATTTCAACAAATTAATCGCTCTCCGAAGGATTTGGATGGCATTTTAGTCACACATGAACATTCCGACCATATTAAAGGAGTCGGTATATTAGCAAGAAAATATAATCTTCCTATTTATGCAAATGAAAGAACATGGCAAGCGATGTCTCGTTCTATTGGCGAAATTCCAACGGATTTAAAATTTATCTTTGATATGGAATCGGTAAAAACATTTGGAGATTTGGATATTGAGTCCTTTGGTGTATCCCATGATGCAGCAGAACCTATGTTTTACATATTCCATCATAGTGGTAAAAAGCTTGTTATTATAACAGACACAGGATATGTAAGTAATCGAATGATTGGTACGATAAAAAATGCCGACTATTATGTGTTTGAAAGTAATCATGATGTTGAAATGTTACGAATGGGAAACTATCCTTGGAATTTAAAAAGAAGAATTTTAAGTGATGTTGGTCACGTATCGAATGAAGATGCAGCTTTGGCAATGAGTGAATGTATTGGTGACAGGACAAAAGGAATTTACTTAGCTCATTTAAGTAAAGATAATAATATGAAAGAATTAGCAAGGATGTCTGTTACCCAAGTTCTGGAACAACAAGGTTTTGTCGTTGGTGAACAATTTTCTTTATACGATACCGACCCAAAGACACCAACGACGCTAAAAGCGGTATAAAAAGAAGAAGGTCATTTGTTGTTATTCAATTAAAAGAATAAGTATAAGAGGCTGTTCATGATAACTCGAACAGCTTTTTTGTTTATACATAAGAAGGAAGAAAGTAGGAAATAATGCTTATAAAACGAAGAATTGATAAAGGGGAATGAAGAATGAGTGAACGAAACCAAGATGAATATAATCATTTTTACGATGATCAAAAAAGAAAAAAACGTAAAGGGGGATATTTTTTCTCTAGTCTTATAGGGGCAATGATAGGCGCATTATCAATTATTTTATTTCTGCAATTTTCAAATAATGGTTCGAATAGTCATGTTCCTATAAAGGATTCAAATACAAGGATGGAAAACCAAAGTCAAACAATTGAACAAATTTCCTATGAAGTAGATACCAGTGTAACAAAGGCAGTCGAAAAAGTATTTGATGCAGTAGTAGGAATTACAAATTTACAAGGGGGAAGTTTTTGGTCCCAAGCCCAAGAGGCGGGAACTGGATCGGGTGTCGTTTATAAAAAACAAGGTGACTATGCTTATATTGTGACGAACCATCATGTTATTGAAGGAGCAAATCAAATTGAAGTAACGTTATCAGATGGAACAAAGGTGGATGCGGAATTACTTGGCAGTGATGTTTGGACAGATTTAGCCATTTTAAAAGTAGATGGAGAGGCAGTAAAAGCAGTGGCGCCTTTTGGTAATTCCGATACGTTAAAACTTGGAGAACCAGTTACTGCCATTGGTAACCCATTGGGTTTAGCATTTGCTGGTTCCATTACCCAAGGGGTGATCTCCGGGTTAGATCGAACCGTACCGATGGATTTTAATGGTGATGGCTTAATTGATTGGAATGCTGAGGTCCTACAAACCGATGCAGCTATAAATCCCGGTAACAGTGGCGGTGCACTTATTAATATTGCTGGTCAAGTAGTTGGAATTAATACTATGAAGATTGCCCGTCAAGAAGTGGAAGGCATTGGTTTTGCCATTCCTGTCAATAGTGCAATACCAATAATTGAAGACATTGAACAATTTGGAAGAGTTAAACGGCCGTATATTGGAATTTCTTTACAAGAATTAAGTGATATTTCAATATATCATCAACAGCAAACATTACATCTCCCAATCAATGTAAAATCTGGCATTCTTATTGCAGGAGTAGAGCAAGGAAGCCCAGCTGATAAAGCAGGATTAAAGCAATATGATGTCATAGTTAAATTAGACGAACATGAGGTGCACTCTATTATCGAGTTTCGCAAATACTTATATAAAGAGACACAAATAGGTGATTCAATTAGAGTCGGATACTACCGTAATGGGAAATATGGTGAAACAACCATAACATTAACGGAAAATAAAGACTAGATCACATTTAACTTGTAAAAATGTTAATTTTTTCTTGATTTAAAAGGGTGTCTTTTTGGTAATAAGTGAAGGGAATAAAGGGGGAATGGTTATAATTTACGGTTGTTAAGAACATGCAGAATACGTATTAGAAGAAATGGTTATCGAGACTGAAGAACTACCAAGATTGAACCGATTGTGTGGAAAAGTTACCAACAGATATTTGTGGATATTGTGGAAAACTTGAAGAATATATAGTAGCGAACGAATATTCTCACACCAAATGTGGACATCGGGTGTTGATATGTGGATAACTTTTGTGGAAAAACTGTTTGTAAGTTGTACATAAGCTGTAAATATGTTGTTTATAAAGTTTGGGAAATGCGGTAAAAGTATTATCGATATGTTCATAAGTCGTTTATAAACAGTTGATAAGTTATGAATTATAAACATTGAATCAGTTTTAAAATAATAAAGGACTTCTACAAATGTGTAGAAGTCCTTTTATAAAAGTTATTCATTATTCTTTTACTAGTAAGCTAACTAACTCAACATGAACAGTATGTGGGAAAAGATCGACAGGTTGAACTGTAACAAGTTTATAGCCAAAAGGTACAAGTTCTTTAATATCAGTTGCGAAAGTATCAGGATTACATGATACATAAACAATTCGATCTGGACCGGAGCGACCGATCTTACGCATAACTTTTCCACCAGCACCAGAACGTGGAGGATCAAGTAAAAGTAGTTCCGGATTTCCAAATTCCACTAACACTTGATCAATACCATGACGTGCATCCTTTGCTAAAAAACGGATATTTTCAACACCATTATCCTTTGCATTTCGTTTAGCTGATTCAATTGATTTTTCAACAATTTCAATTCCATAAAGTTGTTTGACTTTTGTTGCGAATGGTAATGAAAATGTACCGACACCACAGAATAAATCAATCATTTTTTCTGATTTTTTTGGTTGTGCCATTTCAATAGCCAACTCTACTAACTTTTGTGCTTGTGTAGGGTTTGTTTGGAAAAATGTATCAAACCACAATCGATAACGGAAACCAGCCATTTCATCATAAATAAAATCACGTCCTGAAAGGATATGGGTCTTTTCTGATTGTGTCCGGTCAGCCCAATCACGGTTTTCTAACCATAATACACTTTTGGCTTCAGGTATCTTTTCATTCAGGCGTTTTACAAGATCTTCTTTTGCTTTCATTAAATTTCCCTCGGGCGCTTCAGTGGCAAATAATGCAACCATTAACTCTCCCGTTTTAAAGGATTGTCGGACCATTAAATGTCTTAACAAACCTTCATGTGTATCTTTATTATAACCAGTAAGTTGATGATCCTTCGCCCAAGTGGCGACTTCCATTGCTGCATCAACCATAATATCGCCTGCGATTAGACAAGTTTCCAAAGGAATAATTTTTCTCCAATTACCTTGTTCATGTAGCCCAAGCGATCCATCTGGGGCAAATGTAAACTCCATTTTATTTCGATAATGCCATGGGTTATCCATTCCAATGGTATCTTTTACAAGATTTGGATCAAATCCCTGTGCCTCAAGGGTGTCTTTCACATAATTCGTTTTCCCTTTCAATTGACCACTGTACTCCCAATGTTGCCAGACACAACCACCACAACGATCAAAGTGAGGGCAAAGAGGAACGATTCGTTCAGGATGGGGTTCAATCACCTTTTGTAAAATGGCTCTTCTTCTACGTTTTTCAGGTTTATCTACTGTCACTTCTACTTTTTCCCCTGGTAATGTTTGAGGAATCGTTAACCGTAATTTTTTCGAATTTCCTTGTTCATTTTCACGCCATACGACAGCTTGTCCAGATCCCTTTTTATCAAATTGGCGAATTTCCGTAACCAATGTTTCTCCAAAATCGTTCATGAAATAACCTCCTTCTTTCAGAACTCTTATATTAAAACGATCTAATCATTGTTTACATACTTTCCTATTATAACGGAATGTTTACTGTTTTAAAACGTTATGAATCAATTGTTAAGCATTAACAAATTTGTTTTATAGTATTTACTTTTTCCAGGGAATTAAAATCAGCTTAATCTTGTGCTTACTACTTATTTTTTAATAGATTGATATCTTTATATTTAATAGGTGTAACATGTTTCATTTGAGAGATTCCCAAAAAATCCATTGGTTTCCGGATTACGATGAATAAGTGGATGCTCTTCTTTAAATTGTATTAAAGCTTTGTCAAACGTTTCAAATTCAACATAACTAAAAAAACCAACACACATCTATAGATCGATTATATTTAGGTAATAAAACACAAAAAACTCCCCTTAAGGAAACAGATTTTTCATTTTAACCTGTGTCTATCTTAAAGGGAGTATATCTTCATTGTGACAGCCAAGAAACTTATTTTAGAATACTATTTTTTCTTCCATAAAAGAAGTACATGAAAAGACCAATTAAGAACCAAATGAAACTAGCGATCCAAGTGGTTATCGATAATTGTGTAATTAAAAAGAAACACGCAAGAAAGGTTATAATGGGTAAAACAGGATATAACGGAACTTGGAAACCGTCCGTTGGTATTTGTTTATTTTGTCTTAAAGCAATTACACCAATTGAAACAGCAGAAAAGGCTATTAATGTCCCCATATTCACTAA
This sequence comes from Pallidibacillus thermolactis, assembly GCF_025660415.1. Lineage (NCBI taxonomy): Bacteria > Bacillati > Bacillota > Bacilli > Caryophanales > Bacillaceae > Pallidibacillus > Pallidibacillus thermolactis. The sequence goes on along the minus strand of NZ_JAOUSE010000009.1, from coordinate 32,997 downwards.
TTCGGCTAGTTGTGAAAGTGGTGTTACCCCAGCAAAGATAGCAACTATAATCGCAAATGTCCATGTACTTTTCGCAGGTGTTTGAGAAGCATTTAAGTTCATTAATGATTTTGGTAAAAGTCCGTCGCGACTTAAGGCAAATAATAGTCGTGTTCCAGCGTAAATCATCACAAGAATAACGGTTGTCATACCAACAATCGCACCAATAGAAATGATGCCAGATATCCAACCTTGATTTACAAGCTGCATGACGTAACTAACCGGGTTGCTAACGTTTAAATCAGAATATGGTACAATGCCTGTTAATACGAATGATACAGCGACATATAAAAGGGCACACACAAACAGTGATCCAATGATTCCGATTGGCAAGTTTCTTTGAGGTTTTTTCACTTCTTCAGCAGCTGAAGAAACAGCATCAAATCCTAGAAAGGCAAAGAATACTATTGCTGCACCACTTAAAATTCCTTCGAATCCAAAAGGCATAAAGGGACGCCAATTTGCGGGCTCTACATAGAAAAAGCCAATAAGAATAAATAGTAGAATAATACCTACTTTGATAAAGACCATGATTTTATTTAAATTTGTTGATTCTCGAACACCTCGAGTTAGGAAAAATGCGAGCACTAAAATAATTATCATTGCGGGTAAATTAATAAATGTTCCAGCTTCTGGATTAAATGGTCCTGATAATGCTTGCGGGATGGATATATTGAAACCTTGTAATAAACCATTGAAATAGGCGGACCATCCGGTAGCAACTGAAGCTACTGCTAAACCGTATTCTAAAACTAATGCCCATCCAACAAGCCAAGCAACAAGTTCTCCAAATGTAATATAAGTGTAGATATAAGCACTACCAGTAACAGGTATTTTTGATGAAAACTCTGCATAACACATGCCTGCCAAACAACAAACAAAAGCAGCTATTATAAATGATATCGAAATTGCTGGTCCGGAGTGGGTAGCCGCAACTGTTCCAGGTAAAATAAAAATTCCCGTTCCTACAATTGCACCAATACCAAGCATAATTAAATCAAAGGCACTTAAAGTTTGAGGAAGTCGGGTATTCTTTTTTCTTTCTAAAAGGTCTGAAATGTTTTTCTTACGAATTAAATCTTGTTTCACAATAAACCCTCTTTTTCTGTGAAGTATTAAAGTATGTTATTGATTTTAACCATTTCTTTTTAATAAATCAATAACATATAGTAAAAATGTTTAGAATACGCTCAAAAATATTAGGAGCTGGCCATAAATTTAGTACTTAGCAAATCTTTTCCCATTGGTGGAATGCGCTTATGGTCTACAGGCTTTTGTATATGATGCATAAAAGGTTTTGCTAGACTCTGATATATGCATATACTGCACACACAAAGATTAATGTGTGGCCTTTTCCAAATTGCCTCTGAATTCATATTCAACATTTACTATATAAATCCTTTTGGACAGCTCCATTTTTTTCTATTTATTATATTTTCCAGTACATACTTATTCTCCCCACCGTTTCGGGCTCCAAATCGTCCCGTCAATTTCTCCCTCCATTTGTTCTATGCGTTTTGCTTGTTCACGGATAATATCCTGTGTCGCTTTAATGAGGGTTACTTCATTATAATCATTGCTTTTATCATAGATTCGCTGTAGTTCATGTAAGATCCATTCTGTTTTTTCCAATGACATTGCTCCTCCTATAATTAATATGTCTGACGTACTTGATCTAGTACAATTTTTAGACCGTCTATGGAAGATCGATTTTCTTCAATTAATTCAATGGCAAATTGAAAGATTTCTGCATCCTTTTTGTTTTCCATACGCTGTATTGCCTTTTTAAGTCGGGAAATTAACCATTGTTCGCGGGAAGCGAGACTCGTATTATTTTCCATCGTAAGCATTTGCCAATATTTAATTAATGTATCCATTTTTTCATTTTCTTCCATGTAAGCAAACTGAAAAATGGAAAGTGTTTTTAAATAGATCATCCCTGTTTTATGGGCCATTGCTTGATAAGGTTTTGTTAGTTCATTTATACTAAATAATTCTGTTCCACCTGCTTGGTATTCCTTTTCATTGACACCGATCATTAGCACTAATCCGAACTCTTTACCTTTTAAAGCATTCCCCCTTTTTCCATGGGCAAAGCCTTCTTCTAACACAACATCCTGCCAATGTTTAAGCATTGGCGGAGAACTATACCAGTAAAATGGGAATTGAAAAATAATTCGATCGTGTGATTTTAATAAATCTTGTTCCTTTTTTATATCAATGTTTCCATCAGGATATTTTTCTTCTAAGTGATGAACCGTAACTTCATCAAAATCCTTTAATGAACTTAAAAAGTATTGCTGACTACTTGATTCTAAAATATCTGGATGGGAAACAATTAATAGTGTTTTCATCATGAACTCCTTACTTTCTGTTTTGTTTTTCTTTTTATATAAGAGTACAGCATGATCAATATCCAATCAATAAATTCCACCTTACACAATTATATAGATTTATTATAACCATTCAAATATTTTTTATCAGAATATTTTAAATAATGTTTTATCCCTGGGAAATAAATGTTCATTTCCAATACTTGTAATCCCTTATATGAGTTATGTTAAACTGATGTATAGATTATATTAAAGGAAGGTTAATGATGAAAATAACAATTCTATCAGTAGGGAAATTAAAAGAAAAATATTTAAAAATGGGAATTGAAGAATATACAAAACGACTTAAAGGCTATACAAAAGTGGAGCTTATTGAAGTTGCTGATGAAAAGGCGCCAGAAAATTTAAGTGAAGCGGAAATGAAGGAAGTTAAACAAAAGGAAGGGGAGCGAATTTTAGCACATGTCCATCCAGACTCATATGTCATTACATTAGAAATACAAGGGAAGTTGCTTTCTTCAGAACAACTGGCAAAAAAGATAGACGAATTAACGACATATGGGAATAGTCACCTTACCTTTATTATTGGCGGTTCCCTTGGGATAAGTGAGGAAGTGCAAAAGAGAAGTAATTTTGCGCTATCCTTTTCAAGGATGACCTTCCCCCACCAGTTAATGCGGCTCATATTACTAGAGCAAATATATCGTGCCTTTCGAATTAATCGGAATGAACCGTACCATAAATAGAGGCAAAAATTGTTGAAGATAAGGTGGAATTTTATTGTCGGAAGCGGGTATTGGCTGTGGATAATCAGATTCATTATCCGCTTCACGATACAACATGTGGATAAGTATAAAGGTTTTAGATATGTTGACTTCTGTAAAATCGAATTCAAGTTCAATGTTTTTAATGGTTCTTGATTTTCCTGTTTGTTTAATTGTAATTTTATCGATCAATAATTGAAGTAATTGTTTTTGATTTTCTCTTGATGTCTGCTTATAAACGAATAGAAATTTTTCAAGTAACAATTCAATAAGTTCCGGTTGAATAACTTTTGAGTCAGAAGAACTCAAATGTAATGTAATCTCATTTTTCTTCTGTTCTAATTCTCTTTTTTCATTGGAAACCTTTTGTAATCTTTCTTGAAGGATATCTATCGGGAGTGTATTCTTTTCAAAAGCTTCCATATATTTGTCCTGCAAGTGCTGGATTTCTAACAAGCGGTTTTCAATCTGTTCTAGTTCTTTATTCAGTTTGTTTAGAGAACTAGCAGAACTTGAATTTATTTCTTTTAATGTTTTATATAGCTTTTGCTTATTGGTAACGAGTTTTTCAATTCTATTAATAACCTCGTCCTCTGCTTCATACGCTTTTATGGATCGGCATTTAGAATGGATTAAAAGTTGTGATACTAAAACATCTATTGTCCTTGGCGTGATTGGTATATTTCTTACTATATTTGCATCTGATAGTTCTATTAATATGTTAAATCTAGTCTTTTCAGAAGCAATCCAAAACCTTAACTTTTCCAATCTTTTATATTTGTTATTTTTTACTTTATCTTTGTGCATTTTTGTGTATGGAGCATTTTGTTTAATAAGGGTATTGATTCCAAGATTGAGTAAGGAAGTCGAAGTGTATCAGGGAACTTATAAGGATTCATTATACTTTTTTGAAGCTATAGCCAAAAGTACTTTTCCTGAATACAAAGAAAAAGTGGCTAAAAGAATAGAGGAAGATGATATAAATGATATTATGTCCCAAATCTTCATTAACGCTAAAATCTGTACAATTAAGTACTCGTTATACAAAAAAGGTATTAAATTTTCCTTCCTAGGAATAGCAGGAATATTAATATTGTATGTAATAGGCATAATCTTATTAAAATCAGGAGGTTTTAATTAATGGAGTTGAAAGGTTATGACTATAAGGATCGTAAAAAAAAGGTAGAAGAAATTCTTGATAATACAGATAAAGTTAATGAGGTTGAAAAGTTTCCAAGAGATGAGGATTTTACATACACAAACGGATATAAGGCATGGGCAGGAGCGATATTTGTTGATTTAAGAGATTCAACCACTCTATTTTCCGAAAAAGATGAAGTAAAAATTGCAAAGGTAATACGTGGATTTACATCTGAGATTATAGAAATATTGAGAATAGATACAGATGGTGATTTGAAGGAAATTGGTATACGAGGTGACTGTGTTTTTGCTGTATATTCAGCTCCTAAAAAAATGACCTTTATGATATAGCTAACAGGGCCTTCTACATAAACACTTATATGAAAATGTTAAACAAATTACTATCTGACAGAGACCTTCCTAATATAAAAGCTGGGATTGGCTTGGCAGCACAAAAAACATTAGCAGTTAAAGCTGGCAGAAAATCGTCTGGAATTAATAATCTTGTATGGATTGGTGATTCTGTTGCAATTGCAGCGAAGTTATCTGATTTAGGAAATAAGAACGGTATTGATCCAATAGTAATGTCTGAAACGTTTTATATCAATTATATTGAGATACAAAAGCAAAAACAACCGAATGATAATGTCGAAGGTTGGTGGACAAAGAAGTCAGATTCTACTTATGGGACATACTATTATGGTAATGTAGTTAAAACTGAATTTAATAAATGGATTAAAGATGGAATGACAGAATAATATATCTAGTTGGAACCGTTTTTTAGCAAGCAAACCACTATAAAATAGAGACAGAAAAAGATTTAAATTAAGTGACATTATTTTCTTTATTTAAATGAAAAAAACACCACTGCACCTCATTTATATTTTTATAACATAACTACCGTCAACACCCGACACATGTGGAGTGCGTGGTATTGATGTCAAGGGTTGAGAAATAAAGATACTTTAAGCACTTATAGATAAAGGGTTTCCTGACATTGAATTTTTCTCATGACATCTTTGTCGAGGACGTTAATGTCGGGAAACCCTTATTTTTATTCTTTGAGGAAACATGTCAACTACCATGAAAGTGATAGGGGTTGAGTTGATAGGTTAGATTTTTTATTGGGGTTGAGAAGGCAGGATAGATAATTAAAAAGATACCATAGGACAAGTAATTCAGAAGTATACAAATCCTTTTACACAAGCTGAATATGTATACAGCTTAATAGAAAGTGAGGTGCAGCAAGATGGCAGTTAATAAAAATGTAATGATTATACCTGCAATTAAACGTGTAGGCAACAGCCGAAAAGAAGATGAAACACCAAAACTTCGGGTCGCTGCTTATTGCCGAGTTTCTACAGATAGTGATGAGCAGGCTAGTAGTTACGAAGTGCAGATTGAACACTATACAGAGTTTATCAAGAAGAATTCAGAGTGGGAATTTGCAGGGATCTTTGCTGATGATGGTATCAGCGGCACAAATACAAAAAATCGCGACGAATTTAATCGAATGATTGATGAGTGCATGGCTGGGAAAATTGATATGGTTATTACCAAATCAATAAGCCGATTTGCTAGAAATACCTTGGACTGTCTACAATACATCAGAAAACTTAAAGATAAAAATGTTGCGGTATATTTTGAGAAAGAAAATATCAATACACTGGATGCCAAAGGTGAAATTATGCTTACCATTATGGCATCCTTAGCGCAACAAGAGAGCCAGTCATTAAGCCAGAATGTAAAGCTTGGCTATCAATACCGATACCAACAGGGAGAGGTAATGGTCAATTGTTCTAGGTTTTTAGGATATACCAAAGATGAAAATAAGCGATTAGTAATTGTGCCGGAGGAAGCTGAAATAGTCAAAAGGATTTACCGAGAGTATCTTGAAGGCTCAAGTATGGATAAAATCAAAAAAGGACTTGAAGCTGATGGCATACTTACGGGAGCGGGGAAAAAAAGGTGGCATACCAGTACTATAAGGAAAATATTAAGCAATGAAAAATACATTGGTGATGCATTGCTCCAAAAAACTTATACGGTAGATTTTCTTACAAAAAAGAGGGTTGTGAATAACGGAATCGTACCTCAGTATTATGTAGAGAATAACCATGAAGCCATTATCCCGCGTGAAATTTTCATGCAGGTACAAGAAGAGTTAGTTCGTAGAAGTAGAGGACATATAAGTACTAGCGGAAAGAAAAGAAACTTTAGTTCAAATCATGTATTTTCACAAATTATCTTCTGTGGAGATTGTGGCGAAATATACCGTAGAGTTCATTGGAATAACCGAGGTAAAAAATCGATTGTTTGGAGATGCGTCAGTAGACTTGAGAATACAGGGTTAACTTGTCATTCCCGAACCGTGCTGGAGGATATGATAGGCCTTGCTACGGTGGATGCAATTAATAAACTAATAGGGCAAAAGGATGGCTTTTTAACTATCTTAAAGGAAAATATAGAAACAGTGATAAGTAAACGGGCAATAATGTTGTTTCCGAGATAGATAAAAAGCTAGAGGAATTACAAAAAGACCTTTTGAGACTGGCCAATTCCAAAGAGGATTATAACGATATAGCCGATGAGATTTACAGGCTCAGAGAGGAAAGACATAAGGCTTTAGCAGAAGAAGCTGCAAAAAAGGCTCCAAGCAAAGGCTAGAAGATATGGAAAAATTCCTTAATGAACAATCCACCCTCCTCGAGGAGTATGATGAGCAACTAGTAAGGAGACTTATAGAGAAAATAACGGTCTATGATGATAAACTAACTATTGAATTTAAATCTGGTGTAGAAATTGATATAGAAAAATAAAACGAATTTGACCGCCGATTGAGGTGCAGTGGCATCTTAGTCGGCGCTTTTTGTCGTTAACTTATTATAAAACCATATTGACAACTATCGATATGCCTGATATTCTTATTATAAGATATCGAGAACATTCGATGTCATTGATACATATGAATATATAGGAGGTAATTTCATGAAACATTCATATGCAGATTATGTTCCTGCAATTAAGGCTATGTCAGATGAAACACGGTTAAAGATTATTGATATGCTATCGTGTGGAGAAATGTGCGCATGCGATATATTAGAAGAATTCAGTATTTCTCAATCCACTCTTAGTTATCATATGAAGATATTATCTGAAAGTGGTCTTGTAAATGCAGTACGTGATGGGGCATGGATGAGATATACATTAAACAAGAAAAAAACGGATGAGGTAATAGCTTTCTTTACATGCATAACAAATGACAAAGAAGATTGTATTTGTAAAAAGAGCAAAAATAAAAAATCTGATAATCAATGTTGTTAAGGAGGATTTAGTAATGAAAAATATTGAGATTTTTGACCCAGCAATGTGTTGCTCAACAGGAGTTTGTGGTCCATCTATTGATCCGGAGCTGTTAAGAGTAGCAACTGTAATTAATTCGCTTAAAGAAAAAATATTATTATAAAAAGGCATGGTTTGTCAAGTGAACCTCAGGATTTTATCACCAATAAAGTTATAAGTGAAATTCTACAAAAGGAAGGAGCAGATATTCTTCCTGTAACACTGGCAGATGGTGAAATTGTAAAAACCAAAAGCTACCCAACAAACGAAGAGTTTTCAGAATGGTTAGGGGTGGAAATAAGCACAAAACCTCAAAAGAAGAGCGGCTGCTGCGGACCAAAGGGGTGCTGTTAAGATGTTAAAGAATAATTATGAGCCATTTAGTTTAGATGGGATAAATCTGACTAAGTATATGTTTTTCACAGGAAAGGGTGGTGTAGGTAAAACCTCAATCGCTTGTGCTGTGGCAGTAAATTTAGCTGATAATGGAAAAAGTGTTCTCCTTATAAGCACTGATCCTGCATCCAATTTGCAGGATGTTTTTAATACTGAGATTGATGGCAAAGGTGTGCCGATTGATGGAGTGCCGGGTTTAGTTGTGGCGAATCTTAACCCAGAGGAAGCTGCCAGAGAGTATAGGGAATCGGTTATTGTTCCATATAGGGGGAAGTTGCCGGATAGTGTAATTGTAAATATGGAGGAACAACTCTCAGGTTCATGTACAGTTGAAATTGCCGCTTTTGACCAGTTTTCGAACTTCATCACTGATAAATCCACAGAGAATAAATACGATTATATTATTTTTGATACTGCTCTGACAGTGCACACACTTCGTATGCTGCAATTACCATCAGCCTGGAGTAATTTTATCAGTGAAAGTACACATGGGACGTCATGTTTAGGTCAGCTCGTTGGACTTCAAGAATATGTATAAGAATGCGGTTGAAAACCTTGCAGATAAAGATAAAACAACTTTGATATTGGTATCGAGGCCGGAGGAAACTCCTTTGATTGAAGCTGAACGTTCAAGCCATGAGCTTAGTGAGCTAGGGATAAACAATCAGGTTTTAGTTATCAGTGGTATACTGAGTGAAGCAACTGACGATGTTTCGATTAAAATGTTAGATAAGCAGCAAAAGACTTTGGAAAATATGCCACAGGGTTTAAAAAAGTTTAAAATTTTCACTATACCACTTCGTTCCTATAACGTTGTAGGTATTGATAATATTAAAACATTTTTATATAGTGACGATTACACAAGAAATAATTTTTATAACAAATCCTTAAATTTAAGACACCTAGATGTTCTGATTGAAGATATTTATAGGGCAGGTAAAAAAGTGATATTTACAATGGGCAAAGGCGGTGTTGGAAAAACAACTATTGCTGCAACCATTGCTGTGGCTCTTGCTAGAAAGGGTGTTAAGGTACATTTAACATCTACAGACCCAGCTAATCATCTCAAATATGTGGTTGAAGATACTAAAAATATTAAACTAAGTAAAATAGATGAAAAGCAGGAACTATTGCGATATCAAGATGAGGTATTAAGTAAGGCTCGTGAAACAATGAGCGAAGATGATGTTGCTTATGTTAAAGAGGATTTACGCTCTCCATGCACACAGGAGATTAAAGTATTTATAGCTTTTGCTGAGATTGTTGACAAGGCTAAAAACGAAGTTGTACTTATCGATACTGCACCAACAGGTCACACGCTTCTGTTGCTTGATTCTACACAGAGTTATCATAAAAAGGTTCAGAGAACAAAAGGTGAAACGCCAATATCTGTTCAAAGATTACTTCCAAGACTTCGGGATGAGAAATAAACAGAGGTTATTATTGTTACATTGCCTGAAGCAACACCGGTATTTGAAGCTCAGAGACTGGGTGATGACCTAAATAGAACGGGAATTAATAATAAATGGTGGGTAGTTAATCTAAAAATAGTATGTCAATAGCTCGCGCTGATGCTGAAAAGCAATGGCTAGAAAAATTTAAGGAAATAAGTTCTGATAACTTTGTTGGAATCCCTTGGTTCCAGGATCAGGATGCATCAATTGAAAGTAAAGTGAACTGCTCTGGAGGTAGTAAAAGTGATGAATAAAAGTGATACTGGCTTTTGCTCTTGTGGCAGTGGTTGCTGCGGACAAGAACAGGAAAAAAGGCAGATTATAATTGATTTTCTTTATCTCGACCTAAATGTATGTAAAAGGTGTCAAGGAACTGAAACTAACCTCTATGATGCAGTCAATGAAGTATCTACAGTATTAAGTGAGTCAGGATTTGAGATAGTAGTTAATAAGATTAATATAAATTCGAGGGAGTTAGCCATTAAAAACCATTTTTTAAGTTCTCCAACCATTCGTGTAAATGCCAGGGATATTGCTCTTGAGGTTAAGGAATCTTCCTGTAAGGAATGTGGGGACCTGTGTGGTGACTCTGTGGATTGCAGGGTTTGGGTGCAGGATGGTATAGAGTATACGGAACCTCCAAAATCCATGATTATCAACGCCATTTTGAAAGAAGTTTATAGTGGCCATGGTTCAATCCCTTTATCAAATGAGAAATATGAAATCCCACAAAACTTAATTACATTTTTTGATAGCTTAAAAAGAAAGAAGGATTGATTTAACATGAGTAAGGAACAAAATAGTGGAATTGGATTTTTTGAAAAGTACTTAACCGTATGGGTTATTTTATGTATGTTTGCAGGGGTATTGATTGGAAAGTTTTTACCCGGAATCCCAGCGTTTTTAGGGCGTTTTGAATATGCAAATGTTTCAATACCTATGGCTATTTTAATCTGGCTTATGATATATCCAATGATGTTAAAAGTAGATTTTCAAAGCATAAGAAATGTAGGCAAAAATCCCAAGGGACTTTTTGTTACATGGATAACCAACTGGTTGATAAAGCCTTTTACCATGTTCGGCATTGCATGGCTGTTTTTCTTTGTAATTTTCAAATCTCTAATTCCGGCAGAATTGGCACAAGACTATCTTGCGGGAGCAATACTTCTTGGAGCTGCACCGTGTACAGCGATGGTATTTGTATGGAGTTATTTGACCAAAGGCAACGCGGCTTATACCGTCGTGCAAGTGGCAACAAATGATCTTATAATTCTCATAGCTTTCACGCCCATAGTTGCGTTTCTTCTAGGTGTGGGCGGTGTAACCATACCCTGGGACACTCTTGTTTTATCTGTAGTATTGTTTGTTGTTATCCCGCTGACTGGTGGTATAATTACCCGTAATTACATCACAAAAAAGCGAGGACTCGATTACTTTGAAAAGAGTTTTATACCGAAGTTTGGGAATATCACTACCATAGGTCTATTGCTAACATTAATAATAATCTTTTCATTCCAGGGCGATGTAATTCTGAATAATCCACTTCATATTGTTTTAATTGCTATACCATTAATTATTCAGACTTTCCTAATCTTTTTCATTGCATATCTAGCAAGCAAGGTTATAAAACTACCTCATGAGATAGCAGCGCCTGCTGGTATGATTGGTGCCTCTAACTTTTTTGAACTGGCAGTTGCCGCTGCGATTGCATTGTTTGGAACACAAAGCCCAGCTGCACTTGCTACCATTGTAGGGGTTCTAACAGAAGTGCCTGTTATGTTGATATTAGTAAAGATAGCGAATAATACAAGGCACTGGTTTCCAGAAAAAAGCTAGAAAGGAGGTAATGCTTAATGAGTAATAAACTAAAGGTCGCATTTATATGTGTTCATAATTCATGTCGAAGCCAAATAGCCGAGGCACTTGGTAAGCACTTTGCAGGAGATGTATTTGAAAGCTACTCTGCTGGCACAGAAACAAAACCTCAAATTAACCAGGATGCTGTGCGCCTAATGAAAGAGCTTTATGATATAGATATGGAGAAAACTCAATATTCAAAGTTGCTTGATGAAATACCTCCAGTAGATATTGTTATTACAATGGGGTGTAATGTGGAATGCCCTTACCTTCCATGTAAACACAGGGAAGATTGGGGGTTGGATGATCCTACAGGTAAGAGTGATGAGGAATTTAAAAAAGTAATATCAACAATAGAAACAAAAATAAAAGAGTTAAAAGCAAAACTAAAGTCATAATAATTATAACGCCAATTACAAATCTAGTAGTTGGCGTTATAATTATATATGTCGATATGTTCCCGCCTACCGATAGTGCAAAAAGTGCCTTTGACTTGTTTCCGACTACCGACAATGTAAAAGACATCAATCCACCCCGCTCGTTGCACGTTGAGTGAGTAAACATAAATTATAGACACTGGAAAGTACATCCCAGTGTCCGTTTTGCCTCTTAAATTACCACGGTGAACCGTATCATAAGTAAATACTTTTTTAATAGAATATAATTTGGCCTATTCAAAGTATCATCTTGAATAGGCTTTATAATCTCTAGTGATAATATCTTTCACGTTCACTAATTTTGGCTTTTGCTGGATTAAATATTGTAAGGATTACAATAACGAATAATCCCGTGAACACACCATAAATAATTGGTAGAGTAGAGGTAATCCCATAAATAACAAACGTAATAAAGATGACCATTGTACTAGCAATAATGGCATAAAAGGCCGCTTTACTCGTTGTACGTTTCCAAAATAACCCTATGATTAGCGGTACAAAAATAGCACCTGATAATATCGCATAAGCCATATCTAATGCCACTAGAATATTTTGAATCCATGCAGAGAAAATAATCGCTATTACACCTAATACAAGGGTTACGATACGTGATGTTTGAATTATAGCTTTATCATTCATATCTTTTTTTAAATAGACTTTAATGATATCATTTGTGATTAAGGTTGCAGAAGCAAATAATGCTCCTGAAGCATTTGACATTAATGCTGCACAAACAGCGGCTAACACTAACCCTAACGTTCCTGGCGGTAAAATGGTTAAAGCTAAGCTTGTAAATGCAGATTGTGAATCCTCTAAATTTGGAAGAACAATGAATGCACACATCCCTACAATGCTAAGTGTCAGACCATAAAGAAAGCTATATACGCCGGCTGAAATGGCACTTCTTTTCATAACTTTTTCATTTTTAGCAGTAAATACACGTTGCCATATGTCTTGGGAAACCATTAATCCAAACGCATATAAAAGAAAATATTGGAAAATTTTATCGCCACCAATGTTTGTTAAGTTAAGATGACTCTCCGGTACACTAGTAAACACAGTGGCTAATCCACCTGCACTATTCACGCTATAAGGGAACATGATAAAAAACACACCAACTGTCATCACTATGAATTGAATAATGTCTGTTAGGGTTATACTCCACATGCCACCTAAAACTGTATAAAAGAGAACAATTCCACCACCAATAAACATCGATGTTAAAACTGGCCAACCTAGTAAAACATGGATGACACTTCCCATTCCGATCACTTGTGTCACGACGATCATAAGTGTATAGATGGATGTAACAATGGCACTAATTAGCTGAGTACCTTCACCGTAACGTTTCCCAAGGAGCTGGCTAATTGTAAAAACTTCATAGACTGAAATTTTTTTAACAAGAAATAACCCTAAACTGGCAATACCTATTCCCATCATTGTTACAAACCAAAAGCCAGAAACACCAAATTCATAGCCTAATGTTGTTGAACCCATTGTCGCAGCACCGCCAATAATAACAGCAGCTAAACAACCTACATGTGTAAAGTAACCGATGCGACTTCCAGCTAATATAAAATCTTTTTCTGATTTAGCTTTATTTATCCCAATAATTCCTACTATGATTAATGCACCAAAATAGAGAATCAGTACAGTTGTATCAAGAATGTTCATTTATCTACCTCCGAATTCCAAGCTCTAATTCATATTCTGTAATCGCTTCCTCAAGTATTGAAATTCCTTGATTTAAATGTTTTTTATCGACATTTAAAGGCGGCATCATTCTGATTACCTCACCTGTATTACCACTTAAATATAGGATAAGCCCCTTCTTTAGACACTTCTCAAGAATGTTCATTAATCCTTCTCCGTTTGGTTGACCAGTTTCTGGATGAATAATTTCAATACCTATCATTAACCCGATCCCTCGTACATTCCCAACTACAGGATGTCCTTCTTTAATATCTAATAATTGATTTAATGCATATTCACCAAGGACACGGGCGTTTTCAACTAATCCTTCTTCTTTTAAAACATCAATTGTGGCACAAGCCGCAGCACATGCTAGAGGATTACCTCCGAATGTTGTACTATGACTCCCCACTGTCCATTGTTCCATCAATTCTCTTGAAGCTACAGTTGCACTGAGTGGCAATCCGCTGGCGATTCCTTTAGCAATGGCCATTATATCTGGAGTTACATTAAATCGATTGGCTGCAAACCAGTCTCCAGTTCGTCCAAATCCGGTCTGTACTTCATCAAAAATTAACAGGATTCCATGTTGATCACAAATTTCCCTTATTTTTTGTAACCAAGCTTTTGGCGGGACTACATATCCGCCTTCACCAAGTACCGGTTCTAATATGACGGCTGCCACTTCTTCAGGGGCTACTTGATGATTGAATAGTCTATTAAAATCCTTTTCAACTTGCTGGGACCAATAGATTTGCAGATCAAGTCCTTCAGGTGTCTCAGTCGGCTTTGCATACGGCAGTTGATACGTCATTCCCGCACCAACAGGTAAATTTTTTCTATACTTACTTTTAGACGTCGTTAAGCTTAAGGCTCCCATCGTTCTTCCGTGAAACCCACCGAGGAAAGAAATGATATAATTTCTTTTAGTCACATGCCGGGCGAGCTTGATTGCACCTTCAATCGCTTCTGCCCCACTATTTCCAAAGAAAAAGCAATTGAGGGATTCAGGTAAAATAGTTCTTAGCTTTTTTACCAATAACATAATGGATTCGTAATTGATAATGCCAATCGGCCCATGAACTAAATGTTTTAGCTGTTCTTTAATGGCTTCTACAACTTTTGGATGTCTATGTCCGGTATTCTCTGTAGCAATTCCTGATGTAAAATCAAGATATTTTTTCCCGTCAACGCCAATGTAAAATAATCCTTCTGATTTTACGACTGGCAGATTGGGAAAATCTTTTGCCATTGTTGGTGCTAAAAAGCCTTCGCCATTAATCGTATGCCAATCTATCATACTTATCTCTCCTAATATAATATTTTTATTAATATGAATTTTTTCACAACATAGATAACTGGTCAAATATGAACGATAGGAATTCTTAATAGTTGAAAAAGCGAAAGTGTACAGGGTGCAATCGTTTCGATAAAAGAGTGCCTATAATCCCATTTTTGAATCAAAAATAGATGGAGAGAGAGAAGTATAGATATTTGGTCGTGAAACCGAAAAAAATGAAGCTACTTAACTATTGAAAAAATTTATATATTATTATTAAAATAATCATAATTGTCTATAAAATATAAATCATTATTGATACTTGATTTCATTAGATAATTTATTGCAATGTTATAATTAAGATAACTTACATTCTTCCGAAGAGGGGTTTTTTAAGAAAGAGGTAGTGGAATGGAACTACGACATTTAAAAACCT
This sequence comes from Pallidibacillus thermolactis, assembly GCF_025660415.1. Lineage (NCBI taxonomy): Bacteria > Bacillati > Bacillota > Bacilli > Caryophanales > Bacillaceae > Pallidibacillus > Pallidibacillus thermolactis. The sequence goes on along the minus strand of NZ_JAOUSE010000009.1, from coordinate 17,828 downwards.
TCAAAGTTGTTGCAGAGGAATTGAATTTATCCAAGGCAGCAAACAAATTAGGCTACACACAACCCACCATTACGTTACAAATACAATCTCTTGAAAAAGAGCTTAATCATACCCTTTTTACAAGAATTGGAAAAAGGACAGTATTAACGACTGCTGGAAAACAGCTAAAGGTTCACGTTGATCAGATATTTTCACTTATTGCCCAAATGGAAAAAGAAATGGAAGAATTGCATGGACCTAAAGGAATTTTAACAATAGCAGCATCTGAATACTACTGTACAAGGCGGTTATCACACATTATAAAACATTATAAGGAATTGTATCCGAACGTTCGGGTGAATCTTCTACCATTAAATAGTGCACATGCCATTCAAAGTGTGAAGGACCATGTTGCAGATATTGCAATCATTGCTGGTAATTTTCATGAAATAGATATGAGACAAATCTTTTTAGAGGAAGAAAAAACTTTTTTGGTTGTGTCCTCACAAATTAGCAAAGATCGTAGTTTGGAAGATATCTTTGGTCTGTATCCATTTATCTCTTACGATAAAAATTGTAGTTTCAGTAGTATTATTAACCGCTATTTCAAAACAAGCAAGTTGCAGCCTCAATCTATGATTGTGGTTGGTGGCAGCGATGAAACGGTTAAAAGTGCTGTATTAAATGGAACCGGATATGCCATATTAGGAGAAAATATTATAAAAAAAGAGTTGGAGGAGGGCTCTATCACCATCCTTCAACCTGTATCCGAACCGATTACTACGTTTTGTATTAACTTAAAGGTTCGCTCAGAAGAACCTAATATTCAAACATTTTGTAGTGTTTTACAAAGGGTATGGTGAAATAAAATTATTAACTTATGTAAGATTGTATTGACTTTACTGAAAAGTGTGTGTAAAGTGATAATTAAATGAATAGGAATGTATAGGAAGACACTAGGGGAGCCTTTCGGCTGAGACGGGAAGTATCCCGGACCCTTTGAACCTGATCTAGTTCATACTAGCGTAGGGAAGTGGAGTCCGTGCAAGAGTATATTTAAAAGTATTCTGCCGCTCCATTTTGGTGCGGTTTTTTTATGTCTTTATTCTGCAATTGCTTCCTAACTAGCGTCTTCCACTATAACTAATAAGGAGGCATAAATAAACATGAGTTTTTCTGTAGAACTGAGAAAAGAAGCAGATCCGATTTTTAATGCTATTTTTGAGCATCCATTTGTACAGGGAATAGCAAATGGAGATTTAAAGAAGGAACAACTAATTCATTATGTAAAGCAAGACTTTGAGTATTTAAATGCCTTTATACGAATCTATGGAATGGCAATTTCAAAGTGTAAAGATCGTAAGGATATGGAAATGTTTAATAAGCAAATTTCTTTTATTTTGAATAGTGAAACACATCCACATCATAACTTTTGTCAAGTTGCAGATGTCAAATACGAAGAATTACAAGGGTACCCATTGTCTCCAACCGCACATCAATACATACGGCATATGCTGACGGTTGCTCATGAAGGGACATTGGGTGAAATTATTGCAGTTTTATTGCCGTGCCCGTGGACTTACTGGGAAATAGGGAAGCGATTATTAACAGAAGTGAACCCAGACCGTTCACATCCATTTTATGAATGGATCCATTTCTATGGCAATCGGACCGATTCAATCACAACAAAGTTTTGTGCACGGCTTGATGAACTGGTAAAGGAAGCGACAAACATAGAAAAAGAAAAAATGAAGGAACATTTCTTACTTAGCTGTCAGCTTGAATATATGTTTTGGGATATGGCTTATAAACTTGAGGATTGGCCTGTAAAAATGGAGGTAATACAATCTTGACTTGGAAAATGAAAGAAATCGTCTTAGCGGTTATTTTATCAGTAATTTGTGGTGTGATCTATTTAGGCTGGTCTACACTTTGGATTCCGATTTCTGCTGTAATTGGGCCTGTCGGTGCCAGTTTTATGTTTGGCATCTGGGTGATCGCTAGTCCTATTGTTGCCTATATCATTCGTAAACCAGGTGCGGCATTTGTCGCAGAAGTTACGGCTGCAGCAGTGGAATTATTTACAGGAAGTCATTTTGGATTAGCTGCCTTATTAGTAGGACTATTTCAAGGGATTGGTTCTGAAATTGCTTTTGCCATATTCAGATACAAGCGATATAACCTTTTTACTTTAATGCTTTCTGGTGCTTTGGCGGCCGTTTTTGGAATGATTTATAATTTGTTGGCAAAAGGTTTTGGATATTACTCGACAGAGGTATTATTAACTACGTTAGGTATTCATATTATCAGCGGTATGATTCTTGGCGGTTGGTTAGCAAAAGTAGTAGTAGATACATTGGCAAAAACAGGTGTGTTAGAACAATATGCAATTATGAAAGAAAAAAGAAAAAAGGAAGATGCCAATGGACATGTTTCTGGGCTGTAATGATCTTTCTGTCCGTTATTATAACCGTTCAGAACACATATTGAAAAATATTACGCTATCTATTAATAAAGGAGAAAAGGTATTGATACTTGGACCAAGCGGAGGTGGGAAATCAACTTTGATTTCCACTCTCGCTGGGATCATTCCAGAGTATATAGAAGCAGAAGTAACAGGACAAGTATTTCTGAGAGATAATGTGGGAATTATGTTTCAGGATCCTGACTCTCAATTTTGTATGTTGCATGTGGATGAAGAGATTGCATTTAGCCTTGAGAACCGATCCGTTCCTCAAACCGAAATGGACAATATTATCTCTAATTTAATGAATCAAGTCGGTTTAAAAGTAGATAAGAAAACCCCTATCGATACATTATCAGGCGGAATGAAACAAAGACTAGCTTTAGCTTGTTTACTAGCCTTGGAGCCAGAGGTGCTGTTCTTTGATGAACCAACTGCTCAGTTAGATCCAGCTGGCAGGAAAGAAATACTTGAAATATTACACCGACTATCTCAAAAAACAAATCAAACAATGATTTTTGTTGAACATATGTTAGACGGCTGTATTGAGTGGATGGATCGGATTATTATGTTAAATGAGGGCGGAAATGTGATTGGAGATGGAGAGCCCGAGGACATTATCCATCATTTTACTAATGAAATGAAAGAAGCGGGAATTTGGCGTCCGAAACTTTATCCAAGCAAGTGGATTGAGGTTATTGAAAATCCTTCTCATCCATTATCCATCAAATTATCGAAACAATTTAAATCAAAGTGTCAGACTGCAATAAAAGATTATAAAATTGAAAATCCGATCATTTCGGCAGAAAATGTGACAATTGGATACGGAAGGAAGTCTATTGTAAAAGAAATTAATCTAGCAATAGACAAAGGAGAATGGATCTCCATTGTTGGAGAAAATGGAAGTGGAAAAAGCACTTTACTGAAAAGTCTTATCCGCTTGGAACCAATAAAAAAAGGAAACATATTTATTCAGGGTAAGGAACTAACGAATTGGTCAGATCGTGAATTGTATGAACAAGTAGGTTTTGTCTTTCAAAATCCGGAACATCAATTTATAGCTGACACAGTATTTGAAGAAATTGCTTTTGGAGGAAGCCAGAGAAATTGGCCAGAAGAATTAATATATGCCAAAACAAAGAGGCTGATACAAGAGTTCGGGTTGGAAGACCATGAGAACGAACATCCTTTTATACTTAGTTTTGGGCAAAAGCGGAGGTTAAGTGTAGCAACTATGTTATTGTTTGATCAAGCATTATTATTGCTTGATGAGCCAACATTTGGTCAAGACGAAAAAACGACATATAAACTGATGAAACAATTAAAAGAAAGACAGAAACAAGGAACAACAATTATTATGGTAACCCACGATATGGATCTGGTAGATCGATATTCCGATCGAGTCTTGCTTTTGAATAAAGGGAAAATGGCCTATCAAGGAACGCCATTTGGTTTATTTAGTAACCAGGATATATTACAAAAAACGAAAATCATACCACCTCTTCATTATCAGTTGATGCATGAACGAAGGGAAGAGATTTTAGTATGAAGGTAAATCATTCATTCTTAGCTACTATAAATCCCACGTGCAAGCTATTTTCCCATGTACTTGTGATGTTACTATTAATGGTCATTACCGATGTTAAAGTGACGTTCTTAATATGGTTTCTAGCCGTCCTTATCGGTCTTTTTTTAGGAGGATGGACAATTTCGTATTTATTAAAAAGGTTATGTCCCTTTTTTTGGATTTTTATTTTAATTTTTTGGATGATGGCAGCCTTTGGAAAAGGGCAGGAAACGATTTGGCAATGGGCGTGGTTTCATGTGACACAAGAAAGTATAAATCATGGTTTGACGATCGCTTTTCGTATGTTAGCTTTTGTCACGTATGGATTATTATTTACCTCTACAACCAACTTGACATTGTTTATTATGAGTTTAATCCATCAATGTAAACTTTCACCGAAGTGGGCATATGGACTATTAGCAGGGATTCGTTTTATCCCCTTATTCCAATCGGAATTAAATCAGCTGAAAATGGCTCATAAAGTGAGAGGATATAAAGAAAAAAATGGTTGGAAAATGTTTTTAAGTTATGCTGTCCCGATGTTTACACAAGGAATTAGGAAATCTGAACGCATTGCGATTGCAATGGAAGCCCGTGGATTTAGCAGAGCAAAAAACAGAACCTATTATCGAACAACAAAAGTGGCATTAAGAGATGGGGGTTATTTAGTTTCTATATTAGCGATTGTAATAGTAATGATCATTATTTTTCATTAAGATTTCATATCTTTTTGAAAAAGAAGTCTTAAATTTTTTATGTTTTTTGAATTCTAGTGGGGCTGTCCAAAAAGTCAAAAGTAGTAGATGTTCAAGTAGATATAGCGACGACATACGTAGTCCCTGCTTGTGTAGAACCGACGAAGCATATTCAGTACAGCAGGAACAGGAAAAGCTCTTGTGGAGAAAGCGTAAGTGTTCTGCCCAAAAGTCTATAAACGTGTGTCCGCGTCGAGAAGGCGGGTGCTGTGCTCTCGATGATCGCGTCAATGAAACAAAAAAATCTACTAGATACTTAATTTCTGGACAGCCCCTACTATTTTTTACTTGCTCCATGCTTTCCGTAATGTTAAACTGACTAATGACCAATTACGTATTTTAGTCGAAAAACGGAGGTTCAATAAGGATGAATGACAAAAAGTTAAAAATCATTAATGCCGCAAAGACATCCTTTAGTCACTTTGGTTATAAAGCAACAACGATGGATCAAATTGCAAAAATTGCACAAGTAGGTAAGGGAACAATTTATACATATTTTTCTTCTAAAGAAGAAATGCTAAAAGCAATTATAGATTTATTTGTCGTTGAAATGAGAGATGTTGCAGAAAGTGCAATTCCACGAAGACAGCCGTTTATTAAAAGCTTTAATGAAGTTCTACATACTATAACTAAATTTCAATCAGAACATGAATTAATGATTAAACTTTCTCAAGAGGTAAAGGAAATCGGAACTCCTGAAGTCATTGCAGCAATGAAATCTGTAGAAGATGAAATTTGTGAATTTATTGAAGTAAAAATCGAAACCGCGATTGAACGTGGAGAATTACGGAAATGTGATCCAAAAATAACATCCTTTTTAATGTTTAAAATGTACGTAAACCTGGTTAATGACTGGAAAGAACGTCATGAACCATTAGATAAAGATCAAATTGCAGAACTTATCAATACATATTTTATTCAGGGAATTGGAATGAAAAATGAAGACTATTAACAATTGGCATAGTTCTTGCTAAATGAGGGAATATCGAAATATGATCTATATTTTTTAAATAAATTGACCAAAGAACTATTCTAGTCATATTCATAGTTTTATTGGAGGATGCTATGAGGAATGTTATCAATATCTTTAAGCAGGATTTAAGAAATATAAAAAGAGTTCCATTGTTTGCTTTAATTTTATTAGCAATTGCTGTATTACCTGCCCTTTATGCGTGGTTTAACTTAGAGTCTACATGGGACCCCTATGCAAATACGAAGGGGATTCAAATAGCCGTTGTTAATGAAGATGAGGGAGCGGAAATAGAGGGAGAATCCATTAACATTGGTGAAGAGATTGTTCATAGTTTGAAAGAGAATCAAGATTTCGGATGGAATTTTATTTCGAAACGTGAAGCAGAAAAAGGTGTAAAATTAGGGAATTTGTATGCTGCCATTTATATTGATAAAAACTTTTCTAGTAATTTAGTTAAGGTTCTTGATGGGAATCCGACGCAAGCGGAAATAGTATATCAAGTGAATGAAAAAATGAATGCAATTGCTCCTAAGATGACGTCGGCTGGAGCAAATGCGGTTGTTTCAAAAATAAATGACAAATTGATTGAAGAAACGTCAAAGGCTCTTCTTGAGCAATTAGATAAGCTTGGTATCAAGATGGAAGAAGAACTTCCAACAATGCGTAAAATAAAAAGAATAGTCGATGAAATACACAAAAGCTTCCCTGAAATTAATCATTTTGCAGAAAGTTTAATGGAAATAGAAGAAAACTGGGATAAGATTGATAATCGTATAGAACAATTTATTGGATTACAAGATTATTTTCCTCAGATAGACAAAGGTGCGGAATACATTTTCCGTCTAGAAGAGCAATTGCCGAAGATAAACCAGATAGGAAATGAAGTCTTAAAGATCGAACAGTCTATACCAGAACTGGAAAAAGCAGTTGAAAAACTAACGATTTTTCGAGATCGCTTTACTGAAGTGGGAGAGCAATTAAAAGATGGTCTAGAAAAAGCAAATGTAGCAAAAGAGAAGATTGCACAAATGCAAAATTTGATTCCTGTTTTAGAGGAAAACAGAGAGTATGCAGAGGAATTTTTGCAAATTGTTGAATCACTAAAGGAACAAGCTGCTAAAACAGACTCGACAATGAGCGAAATTTTCCTTCAGCAAATCCAGTTTATCAGTGAAACCGCAACATTGACAGATCAAGTTATTGAAGAGTTTTATAATAAAGATTCGCTTGAAGAGGCCACGAAATATGTTACAAATTTAAATGAACAATTAACAAATCAAATTGCAGTGATTGATCAAATCATAAAGTACTATGAGCTTATGAATCAAAAACAGCAAAATGAACAAATCCAAGATATGATAGATAAGCTAACTGTTTTACGTAACAAAATGGAGACTCTTCAACAATCAGTTAATTCACTGCAAAATGAAATCAATAACGGAAACTTTAACTCAGAAAAATTAAAAGAAATTCGTGAAAAGAACCAGGCTGTGAAAGAAGCTTCTACAACATTGATGAACATGTTAAACAGCGAACAAGGAAAAAACCTGACTACAGCTTTTATGGATCTAATGGAGCGGATTGAACAGTCAAATAGTGGATTAGAAAATTTGTATTCTGAATTAGAATCATTGGGGAATGTATTAAATTTATCTAACGATATCGTAAATAAAAGCGGAGAAACGATTGAAAGACTCATTAATGAACTCCCAGATGTGGAAGCTAAAGTAAATAAACTCGTAGATATAACAGAGGAAGAACTTCCAAAAGTGGTCAATACTATTGAAAATTTGGCTAAATTTGTGAATGAAAAATTGCCTTCCTTTGAAAAGCTTGTTCATAATGTAGCACATATGATGAAGACTGATTATCCAAAAATGAAAGAGAAGTATAAAAATATTGCGACATTATTAACAGAAAAGGCTCCTAAAGTGAAAAATTCATTACATGATATAAATAGGTATAGTCGTGAGTATTTACCTGAATTTGAACATGTAATAGATGAGTTAGCCGATCGCTTTAAGAAAATTGAAGAAGAGGACCAAATAAATAAGTTGATTGTCTTATTACGAAATGATCTTGATAAAGAAAGTGAATTTTTTGCCAATCCAGTTGACTTAAAAGAAGAACACTTATTTGAAATACCGAATTATGGATCAGCGAATGCACCATTTTATACGACATTAAGTATTTGGGTAGGAGCGTTATTATTATCAAATTTAATTTCCACTAACGTGCACCCTATAGATATGCGAAAGGAATATACATTACGTCATGTATATTTTGGAAAGCTAATTATTTTCTTGATTATTGGAATTTTACAAAGCCTTATTGTTAGTGTAGGAAATTTACTTTTACTTGGGGTTTACACAAAGCATCCAGTTTTCTTTGTTGTGTTTTCCATGTTAATCTCTATAGTATTAATGACAATCGTTTATACACTCGTATCTATTTTCGGAAATATTGGTAAAGGGCTTGCGATTATCCTTCTCGTGCTACAATTATCGAGTAGCGGAGGCACCTTCCCAATTGATGTTACGCCACCATTTTTCCAAGCAATTCATCCTTTCTTACCATTTACTTACGCGATAAATTTGTTACGAGAAGCCGTTGCTGGAGCTATTCCTGTTCTTGTGGTGAAATATATAAGCATATTACTCATTTTTATGGTTCTTGCACTTCTTGTTGGGGCACTCTTAAAACCATTACTTGCTGAACGTATTGAAGCTGCATATGAAAAAACGAAAGCTAGCAGGATGTTGGAGTAAGAGGGGGATTTTACAAGTCCCTCTTTCTTTTGGTTGGTGACATATTTTACTGGCTGAGAGATCTTACCCCTTATATTTAAAGGGATTGTTATTCATTTAAACCCCATATATATAAGACGACGGTACCTTTTTTCTGGTCAAAATATAATCGTGATTTGTCTTTCTTATAAAAGCTTGTATTATAGTAATGAATACATCTTTTAAAAGGAGAAAATGATAGAATGAGTAATTTACCAAATTGTCCAAAATGTCATTCTGAATATACATATGAGGACGGGAACCTTTTAGTTTGTCCAATGTGTGCTTATGAGTGGACGTTAAATCAAGAAGAGGAAACTAATGACGATAAACAAATTGTAAAGGATGCTCACGGAAATATTTTAAATGATGGGGATACAGTTGTCATTATTAAAGACTTAAAGGTAAAAGGAAGTTCATCTGTATTAAAACAAGGAACGAAGGTAAAAAATATTCGTTTAGTTGATGGGGATCATGATATTGATTGCAAAATTTCTGGATTTGGGCCAATGCAATTAAAATCTCAATTTGTGAAGAAAGTATAAAATTTTTTTATGGGGGGACAGGGATTGTGATAAGTGATATCGATTTACAGCACTTGCGTCGTTGTGTTGAACTCGCCAAAACGGCACTGGAAAAAGGTGATGAACCCTTTGGATCCGTTCTTGTCTCAGCAGATGGAGAGGTGCTTTTTGAAGATCATAATCATGTAGCAAGCGGGGACCATACGCAACATCCTGAGTTTGCTATAGCGCGATGGGCTGCTAATCACATGACAGCTGAAGAAAGAATGAAAGCCACGGTATATACTTCTGGTGAACATTGTCCGATGTGTGCAGCAGCCCACGGTTGGGTTGGCTTAGGGAGGATTGTTTATGCAAGTTCTTCTAAACAGTTAGCCCAATGGTTGAATAAAATGGGGGTAGCTCCATCACGGGTTCGCAATCTTCCGATTCAAGATGTCATTCGGGATGTCGTAGTAGATGGCCCTGTACCTGAATTAGCAGAACAAGTACACCAACTCCACCGTCAGTTTTATGCAATGAAACGTTAATTTAATGCAGTTATAACTGATTACCTAGAATATCGATTTGCTAGATCGTTTTGTTACTTTTGAATATAAGGGACTGACCTTTTACAGCCCCTTTTTTCTTTCACTTAATGCAAAGGATTATTTTCCATTCTTCATTACAGATGACTCATCTATATTTTTTAAAGCATTTATGATAAAAACGATAACTCCTAACCCAAATGCGCCTCCACCGAGATAAGTTAGAATATGTGCAGTGTCAAGCATACCTGGTACTTGAACGAGAAAAACACTGAGCAAAAATACAGGTACCCCTAAGTGATGAAGCCAAAAATGTACCTTCCCTAAGGAATTTTTTGAGGCGCTTGGATAAATGCTATAAATAATGCCGAATATTGCAGTGGTTGCAAATCCTACTAAGTTTACATGGGCATGTGCAGATCCCCAATTTAGCTTTAGTGTCAATGACATAAATAAACCAACACCAATCCCAAAAACTAAATAAAGAACAGAAAGTTTAATCCATTTTGCTCCCATAAAACCTCCCTGTGTTGATGACATTCCATTTTTTTATCTCCCCCCTCTTCGCCTTAATTAATATTAATAAAGCTTAATGTAAAATATGCCTGTTTTGGTTTAGTATCGATTAAAGCTAATAACATCATTATTTTTTAGCATCGGAACAGAATTAAGATAAAATGATAAAAAGTAACATACGAATAGAATAAATAGTCTAATATCTATAGTAGAAAAATCTACATGCTGGAGGTTAATATGTTTAAAAAAATATCACTCATAATCTTATTCATTTTAGTTCTTTTGACAGTCATATACTTAATTTTTTGGAAAGATGAACCAGGACAAAACCAATCCCCTTCAACAAATGAAGAAGCGCAAAATACAGACGAGGGTGAAAACTCGGAAGAAACTTATACTATTGACGAGATATTTTCAAAAGCAAAAGACGGCATGATTATTGATACTCCCTTTGTAGCTGGGCAAACGGAAAAAAATGAGGTTATCGAAGCTTTTGGTGAGCCAAAACAACTTGATCGAACTACAGTGGCTGATTATGCTAATTACCCGAACAAGGATGTTACGATTGGTTATCAGAATTCCATTATTGTAGATTTGCGTTCATATCATGAAAAATTACAAAAAATCCATTATGAGCAGATATTGGATAGCCTAGGTGAACCGCAGGAAGTTAAATATTATCAAGATCAAGATTATGACCAAATCATATTAATTTATAAAGTAAATGAAGCGTTTCAACTTAAGTGGGTACTGGATAAACCGACAGATGATAAACCTAATCCTAACGTACATCATATTTCAGTTGTAGCCATGAAAACACGTGAAGAAAACAAGGAAACGGACGTAACAGAACAACTTGAGCATATGAGCTTGGATGAAAAATTGGGACAGCTTATTTTTGCCGGTGTTTCTGGGACAGAATTAAGTGATGAAGAAAAACAGTTAATCCATGATTATAAAGTTGGAGGTATTATTTTTAATATACATAATATTACTAGTCCTTCTCAAACGGTGAATTACATTAATCAGCTTAAAGCGGAAAATACCGATAACATTCCTTTATTTTTTGGAATTGATCAAGAAGGAGGAAGAGTTGCCAAGATACCTGGTGATTTAAAAGCTTTACCTACGAATTTAGAAATTGGAGAAATAAATAATTCTGATTTTTCATTTGAATATGGGAATATCTTAGGAAAATTAGTAAGGTCTTTTGGATTTAATGTGAATTTTGCTCCTGTGCTTGATATTAATAGCAATCCAAACAATCCTGTTATTGGTGATCGATCATTTGGAAATAATCCTGATCTCGTTAGCAAGTTAGGCATTCAAACGATGAAAGGCATTCAGGATGAAAATATTATACCTACAATAAAACATTTTCCTGGTCATGGCGATACGTCCGTAGATTCACATTTGGAACTTCCTGTTGTTAATAAAACATTAGAAGAGCTGGAAGCACTTGAGTTAATTCCCTTTGAAAATGCAATTAATGAAGGTGCAGATATGGTTATGATTGCTCATATTCTACTACCAAAATTGGATGAAAAATTTCCTTCCTCGATGTCAAAAGTAGTCATTACCGAACTTTTAAGAGAAAAATTAGGATTTTCAGGAGTCGTGATTACAGACGATATGACGATGGAAGCTATAACAGATCATTATGATATTGTTGATGCAAGCGTAGAGTCCATTAAAGCTGGAACTGATATTATTATGGTTGCTCATCATTATGAAAATATCATAAAGGTGATCTCATCATTGAAAACCGCAGTTGAAGCGGGAGAAATATCAGAGGAAAGAATTGATGAGAGTGTGACAAGAATCCTTAAATTAAAAAGGAAGTATAAAATTGATAATTCCTCTGTTCATGAAGTAGACATTCATGAACTTAATCAACAGATTGAAAATGTTTTAAATAAATATATGAATTAATCAGTTACAAAAAAGTGACCGAAAAAAACGGTCACTTTTTATAATATTTTATTACATTGGAATTAAGTAGGATCACTTCAAGAAATGGATTTAAAAGTATAATAATTACGATGATAATGGAATACCAAAATCCGTTCAATTTTTGTACTTGCTTTAGAGTATGAAAATTAACCTCAATATGCAGCACAAGTTGTGGTAATGTCGTCAATCTTTAGTGTAATAATAGTCACAACGGTCATCTATTTTATCAAAGATATGGTCTTATATGGATAGAATCAATATGATTGTTGTTTATTTTACCATCTCCAATTGCGTTAAGATGGCGTATAGCGATGGTTTATTAATCGTGTTATGATAAAGACAACATCATGTAAGGAGACTGAATAATGAAAATATCTATATTATATGAGGATAATCATCTGTTAGTAGTGGAAAAGCCAATGAATGTGCCGGTGCAGGAAGATAACAGTGGTGATCCAGATTTATTAACCATTTTAAAAGAAGATATAAAAATTCGTTACAAGAAACCTGGTAATGTTTACTTAGGGCTCGTTCATCGCTTAGATCGTCCTGTTGGCGGTGCGCTCGTATTTGCAAAAACGTCCAAGGCGGCTTCAAGATTATCGGATATGCTTCGTAGAAATGTAATTGAACGAAAGTATTTAGCAGTCGTTCATGGAACACCAGATCAAGAAAAAGGACAACTTGTACATTATCTCTTGAAGGATAAACGGAGAAATAAAGTTTCGGTTGTCTCACGTGATCATCCAAAGGGGAAAAAAGCAGTGCTCGATTATGAAGTATTAGATACGAAAGAAGGATTATCTCTTTTATCCGTAAAATTACATACTGGTCGACCTCATCAAATTCGTGTGCAACTGTCTCATATTGGACACCCAATATTTGGTGACCAAAAATATGGTCAACATTTAACAAAACCTGGCCAGCAAATAGCATTATGGTCCTATTCACTTGAACTTGAACATCCGGTGAGAAAAGAACCGCTTCGGACAATTAGTACCCCACCTAAAAGAAAACCTTGGGATATGTGGGAATTTGTATAAAAATATATCCATATCCTTTTACGAAAGGGCAACATATAGGAAACCCTGTACTATCCTATATCATGTTGAATGGGAATTATAAAAAAGGTACCTCTTTATTATCGGTTTTTCCAAGAGGTACCTTTTGTAAGATTATTTCGTATAATTATCAAAATAGCCTTGAATATAAATAATCGGTGTTCCTTTATCTCCACTACCTGAAGTTAGATCGGACAAAGATCCAATTAAATCTGTTAAACGCCGTGGAGTTGTTCCTTGTGATTCCATTGAACCAGCAAGGTCTTCTTTTTTATTTTGAATGTATTTGGCAATTGCTTTTTGCAGCTCTTCCCCTTTTAAATGAGGGAAATTATTGTCTGCTAAATATTTTAATTTAATTTCATTTGGGGTGCCTTCAAGACCAGAAGTATATGCAGGAGATACGACAGGGTCAGCCAGTTCCCAAATTTTACCTGCAGGATCTTTAAAAGCCCCGTCTCCATAAACCATTACTTCAACCGTCTTACCAGTGGCAGTTTTTAACTTTTGTTGAATATCTTCAACAATCGGTTGACAATTGTTTGGAAAAAGTTTAATTGTTTTCTCTGTTGCTTTATTAGAACCAAGTAGGCCATAGGCTTCGTTAAATCCACTACCATTAACCGGTTTATTTAAAAGATCATCTAAACCATAAACTGTTTCGGCTCCACTATTTTTCAAGATCCGTTTCGTACGATGACGAGAATGGATGTCGCATGCTAGCACGTGTTTTGTATATTGTAAAACTGTCTTAGCATTATTAGAGAAAATAATTTCGCATGTTGCCCCTTCTTCTTCAATAATACTACGATAATATTCAATATAGTCTACACCTGTGAAGGGATGTTTTTGATAACCAAAGTGTGCACGGAATTCTTTTTCTGTTAAAACATCTGTCCACGGATTAATACCTTTCTCATCAAGTTCATCAATGCTAACTAAATGGTTACCAACTTCATCTGATGGGTAACTTAACATTAAAACAATTTTTTTAGCGCCTTTCGCAATTCCTTTTAAGATTAACGAGAAACGGTTACGACTAAGAATAGGGAAAATAACACCTATTGTTTTATCTCCATATTTTGCTTTTATATCTGTAGCAATATCATCCACAGAAGCATAATTTCCTTGAGCACGAGCAACGATAGACTCAGTGATCGTTACGATATCCCGATCGTTAATTGAAAATCCTTCAGTTTTAGCTGCATTTAAAACAGTATCAACAACAACTTGTTCAATGTCGTCACCTTGATTAATGATGGGTGCACGTAAACCACGTACTACGGTTCCAACTGCTCTTTCCAAATGAATCGCTCCTTGAATTTAATTATAGTTTTTAACATTAACATCAAGAAAGTTTTTAACTAATGAACATAGTTTATCCTTTCTTATGTTTTGTAATGTTTTCTTACAATACTTACTATACTTTGAAAACGGATATTAGTAAAATTAATAATAGTAATATCAGATATAAGGGGGACTTATATGTTAGGGAAATTAGATTTGTATCGAATTTTTAACACTGTCAGTAGATGTAAGAGTTTCTCCGAAGCTGCAAGAGAATTGTATATGACCCAATCTGCTGTAAGTCAAGCAATCTTTAAATTAGAAAAGGAACTCGAAATACAACTTTTCCATCGTACTCCTAGAGGAATTGAACTTACAAATGAAGGAAAGTTATTACAAGAACATGTCCATTCTGCTTTAGCCATCATTGATGTTGCGGAAGACAAACTTCTTGAATTTAAACGTCTAAAAACCGGTGAATTGCGTATTGCTGTTGGCGATACAATTTCACGTTACTATTTATTGCCATATTTAGAGGAGTTTCATTTTAAATATCCTGGATTAAAACTAACCATTATTAATGGAACAACATCAGAAATTTGTACATTTATTAAATCTGGACAAGCGGATTTAGGCATTTGTAATTTACCGATTAACGATGATCAGCTTGAAATTATCCCTTGTAAAGAAATTCAAGATATTTTTGTTTGTGGAGAAAAATATAAACGACTAGCAGAACATACAATCAGTTATGAGGAATTGATGAAATTACCACTTATTTTTTTAGAGAAAAATTCAAACTCGCGTATGTATGTTGAAAACTTTTTTAAAAAGCAAGGTTTGCAAATCTCCCCTTCTTTTGAATTAGGATCTTATGATTTACTTCTTGAATTTACCAAAATTAATTTAGGTATCGCTTGCGTTATTAAGGAATTCTCCAAACGTTATTTGGATAAAGGTGAATTATATGAGTTGAGACTCGAAAAAGATATCCCGAAACGGAGCATCGGTATTTGTTATTTAAAAAATGTTCCCCTATCGCATGCAGCTAAACGTTTTGTCAAAAGACTCAAACAAATATAATTGAAAAGGGGATTTTAAAAGCTCGTTTTGAGACTATGTTAAAATACTATCAAGATTGTTCACTCTAGATTGAGTATTAAAGAGGAATAGTTCATATTTTAAAGAATAAAAATGCTAATATACAGATGATTAGACACGGAAAAAATAAAATTTGAATTGGGTTAGAAAGAAGACGTACGATTTTTCTACTTAAATTACAAATTTTTATTGCTTTTTCCTCATTTTTCACAAAAACTTCATAAAACTTTCAAAAAGGAGAAAACTATTTTATAATTATAGTAAAAATATTTTAGTATATAAATATTTTAATATTTAAACAGTAGTGTTACACTAAAAACTGTGAGTTGAAAGTCGCACTAATAAGGTTTGACAAAGGTTTATCTTATTTAAAGTCATTTATTCTTACATTCTATTTATTAAAGTTTATTTTTGTACGTCTTTGTTATAGCGCTTACATTTTTTGGAAATCTTAGGGGATAAGGGGAACGATAAAATGAGTGATACACAATCGAAGTCAGATGTTATTTTGATTGGCGCCGGTATCATGAGTGCAACATTGGGGACATTTTTTAAGGAATTAGCACCGGACTGGAGTATTAAAGTTTTTGAAAAACTAGATAAACCTGGTAAAGAAAGTTCGAACGTTTGGAACAATGCTGGAACAGGGCATGCCGCGTTATGCGAATTAAATTATACTCCGCAGAAACCGGACGGTTCAATTGATATTACAAAAGCAATTAATATAAACCAACAATTTGAAGTTTCGAAACAATTTTGGTCTTATTTAGTGAAAAATAACTTAATCCAAAATCCGCAAGATTTTATTCGTCCGTTGCCACATATGAGTTTAGTGCATGGCGAGAGTAATGTGCAATTTTTAAAGAAACGATTTGAACTATTATCTAAGAATCCTTTATTTGCAGGAATGGAGTTTTCAGATGATCCGAAAAAGATAAAAGAATGGGTTCCGCTTATTATGGAGGGACGCACGGACAATGAACCGATAGCAGCAACGAAAATTGACTCAGGTACTGATGTAAACTTTGGTGCTTTGACAGAATTCTTAATTCAAAATATACAAAGTCAAGGTGCAGAAGTACATTACAATCATCATGTGAGCAATATTAAACGCTTAAGTGACGGTTCTTGGGAACTAAAAGTGAAAAATCTTACAAATGGTGATGTCGAATACCATCAGGCGAACTTTGTATTTATTGGAGCTGGTGGTGCAAGTATTCATTTGTTACAAAAGTCAGGAATTCCAGAAGGCAAAGGGATTGGAGGCTTCCCGGTTAGTGGACTATTTTTAGTTTGTAAAAATCAAGAGATTGTTGAACAACATCATGCTAAAGTGTACGGAAAGGCAAAAGTTGGTGCTCCACCAATGTCAGTTCCACACTTAGATACACGTTATATTGATGGTAAAAAAGCATTGTTGTTTGGACCGTTTGCTGGATTCTCACCAAGATTCTTAAAAACAGGCTCATTATTTGATTTACTTGCATCGGTGAAGCCACATAACTTCTTAACATTATTAGCATCTGCCGGAAAAAACTTTGCATTAGTTAAATATTTAATACAACAATTATTGTTAACGAAAGAAAAACGGATTGAGGAATTGCGCGAATTTATTCCTGTAGCAAAATCTGAGGATTGGGATATTGTGATTGCTGGTCAACGTGTGCAAATTATTAAAGATACAGAAGCCGGTGGAAAAGGTACGTTACAATTTGGTACGGAAGTTATTAGCGCAGCTGACGGATCGATTGCTGCACTATTAGGAGCTTCTCCAGGTGCTTCGACAGCTGTTCACATTATGCTTCAAGTGATAGAAAAATGTTTCCCACAATATTTAAACGAATGGGAACCAAAAATAAAAGAAATGATCCCTTCTTATGGCGCATCATTAATTGATAATCTTGATCTTTTACGTGAAGTTCAACAGTTAACAAATGAAGTACTACGGTTAACGGATGTTGATGTGGATAAAGTGAAAGTGACGGAACACGGTGATAAACAACCAGCTTTTAATTAATATTTTCTTTGGGAATGTTAAATGAGCTGCTGTGGGCAGCTCTATATTTTATTCATTATAATAAAGAGGGGCTGTCCGAAAAGTCAATTTTTAATTGACCTTCGGTCTAGCCTTTTTGCTATTTAATGGTACAAAAAAATCGTCCTTTTTTGTAGAATGAAGTTGACGAGACAACATTCAACAGAAAGGACGATCTTTTATGAATAATCAAATGACTATTCAAACAAATTATAACATGCAAATGGAACTAGCTCTAGAGGGAATAATTGAAAATGGAAATCAACCCAAAAAGAAACAAAAGAAACTTGTATTCCAGCC
>NZ_JAOUSE010000089.1:0-5046 GCF_025660415.1 Pallidibacillus thermolactis | reverse complement strand
TTCCCACTAGGAGACTGAATATTCAGTCTTCTAGTGGGAAACAGATAAATGAATTTATTATCAAATAAAGCATAATCTGAGGATACTCTATAGAACCTTACACAAAATTCTTGACGTTACCAATAATTCTCCCCTATCTTTTAATTCATGTGGTATATTTGGTGATTCATTATAAAATAAAAGACAGATGTACCATTAAAAAGCCTGATACAGATTCGTTGTTTCATTCCTTATTAACATTCCTTATTATTGCAGCACAGCAGCATCTGTCCTGAACAAAGGGTATATACGCTTTGTTACAGCCCAGCTACTTTATACTATTGGATTGTTTGTTTTATTTAAATTTCTTTTTGTTTAAGTAAAAACACAAAATGTTGATTTAAAGGATAATCCCCATGAATTAAGGATTGTCCTTTTTTATTTAAAAAATTTAATGTTGAGTTTGATGTCGAATGAGAAATGAATACTAGATGATTAGCGATTTTTTACCCAAAGACGAATATAAAAACAAAAAATAAACAATGAATCATAAAGACTCTCAATGCCAAAGTTTTTAAGATGAAAAATCGTTTATTGAAATAAAAGCCTACCCCGGTTTTGTCCATAGTTAGTTCTAGTTTAATAAGATTTTCTATTGAGATTTAACTAAGTTGTTCCATGACTTCTTGAATTTAATTCTTGTTTTTGCCATATCTTAATTTCAAACTTAACTTTCTTATATAAATTACTGATAACCGATTATATGGGCTATTAATATAAACATTGCGCCAAGAACATACTGAATAATGATCAGCGGCCAAATCCATCTTACCCATTTAATCCACGATATACCTGCCAATGCTAAGCCGGCCATGAAATACCCTGAGATCGGGGTAAAGATATTGGAAATTCCATCCCCAAACTGAAAGGCTAAAACCGTTGTCTGTCTAGTCACATGTACCAAATCGGATAGCGGTGTCATAATGGGCATTGTTAAAGCAGCTTGTCCGCTTCCCGATGGAACAATGTAATTGATCAAGCATTGAACGATATACATTCCAATTGCTGATAACTCTGATGGTAAAGAGCCGACTGCACTTGCAAGAGAGTATAAAATCGTATCCATGATATTTCCTTCTTGGAGGATCACTAAAATACCGTAGGCAACTCCAACAACAAGTGCCCCTAGTACGAGTACTTGGCAGCCGTTAATAAAAGATTCAGCCATTTTACTAAAGGACATCTTTGAAATTAAACCAATAGCTATCCCCATGAGTATGAATAGTCCCGAGATCTCAGTGAGATACCAACCAAATTTTATTACTCCAATTGCTAATGTAATTAGTGCGATGACCAGAATTGCAAATGCTGCTTTATGTCTGGTGTAAACCCTACTTGTTCCTGATTTCCTAAACAATAATTCATAATAAGATTTCATCAGAATGCAGTATAAAGATGATACTGGAATCCGAATCCTGAAAATCAGTTTAAAAAAGGAATGTTAATCTTGAAGATAAAGATAAATGGGATTTTAGAATGGCTAGTTGAAATGACAGTGAAATTTAGAAGAGCCTTTGGAAAACGGGTAAAACCATGAGCTTTGAATAGGATACATATTACTTAGAAACGTATTAAAATGCATGTATATTCAAAGTTTGCTTTAGGAACTACCCACCAATTGATCCTCCAAGGGGCAAGGATTTTTGAATATATTTATCGTAACTTTGTCCATTTTGATTACAAGAACTGCTTGTTCTTTTTCTAGAAAGGTTCGGTGGATTCACTTAATTAAAAAAGCATCGACTATTCTGCTGTCGATGCTTTTTCCATTTGCTTTTGCTGTTTATATTGTTGATGTTTTAAACCCCATTCATGCATACTTACTAAAATTGGTTCTAAAGTTCTTCCGTAATCCGTTATCGAATACTCAACTTTTGGAGGCACTTGTGGATAGACAACACGATCAATGATATATTCTTCCTCCAACTCTCTCAAATGCTTCGTTAACATCTTTTGTGTGATATCCGGGATACTGCGTTTCAATTCACTGAACCGCATTGTCCCATTTTTTAATAAATATAATAAAATAATCGGTTTCCATTTTCCCACGATAATATCGAGAGCGTCATCAACTTGACATAATTCAGGTTCAAAATTCAATTGCACTCACCTTCCAATAGTATCTTTTTGTATACTATAGCACTTTAAAGTACGTACTTCTCGGTTTCTTCATTACTAATTATAATAGCATTACGAACAGGATATTGGAAGGGGGGATTTCAAGAGAGAAACATTCATTGTTCAAGTATGGAACTGAATGAATAGACCGACCTGAAGGATCAAATTGAAATTTTTCATTATAAAGAAGTGAATAATATAAAGATGCAATGATGGTGAGTAGTTTACAACTAATAATAGAAAAAATTTTTTTCAATATAAACGCTATACCATTAAAAATTTATTGTCCAACTTAACCATGGAATTTTTCCTCATAAAAAAGTGGTTGAAATTCGTAAGAAAAGCAATGAGATAAAATAAAATGAAAGAAGGTTAATTGAAATGGGAATGGAAAAGTATCGAATTGATGAAAGGAAAGGACTTGAATTTGGAATATATACATTAGGAGATCATATCCCGAATCCAGCAACAGGAGAACGTATTTCAGCACAAGAAAGAATTCATCAGATCATAGAATTTGCAAAACTAGCGGAGCAGGCCGGTATTGATTTCTTCAGTGTTGGTGAAAGTCATCAGGAGTATTTTACAACCCAGGCACACTCTGTAGTAATTGCTGCAATTGCACAAGCGACAGAGAAAATAAAAATTGGTAGTTCAGCAACCATTGTCAGCACAGCAGATCCAGTTCGCGTGTATGAAGATTTTGCGACAATTGATTTGATTTCAAATGGTCGTACGGAGATCATTGCAGGTCGGGCATCACGTGTAGGTGTGTTCGAATTATTAGGCTACAATCTCCGCGATTATGAAGAATTATTTGAAGAAAAATTTGAACTGTTATTAAAAATAAATGAAGAAGAAGTTGTCAATTGGAATGGAAAATTTCGTGCACCATTAAGAAATGCTAAAGTAATTCCACGCCCATTAGAAGGATGGATGCCGATTTGGCGTGCGGTTGGTGGACCACCAGCAAGTGCCATTAAAGCTGGGCTTCAAGGTGTACCTATCTATTTAGCTGCTTTAGGTGGACCGGCATCAACATTCAAAATTTCTGTTGATGCTTATCGAGAAGCTTTAAAACAAGCTGGTCATAATCCAAAAGATTTCCCAATCTCAACAGCCGGTTTCTTTTATGTAGCGGAAACAACTCAACAGGCACAAAGAGAAGCATATCCTCATATTAACCTTGGAATGCAGATGACTAACGGTCGCGGCTACCCGAAACAACAATTTGCTCAAGGTGCTGATACACGTGACGTTATGAATATTGGCAGCCCACAACAAGTGATCGAAAAAATTCTATATCAATATGAAATGTTTGGACATCAGCGTTATATCGCACAAATAGATCTTGGTGGTATGCCATTTGATAAGTTAATGAAAAACATTGAATGGATTGGAAATGAAATATTACCTGCAGTTAAGAAATATACAGCTAAAAGTAAGGAGGAACAAAAATGAAAATCGTTGGACTATCTGGTTCAAAAGTAGGGTCAAAGACAAGAACGGCTATGGATTATACGATAAAAGAAATTCAAGAACAATATCCTGAGGTTGAAGTGACCTTAATTGATTTAGCAGATTATGATGTCCAGTTTAGTGATGGTCGCGACTATAGGGAATATGAAGGCGATACAAAGTTTGTGGCTGAAACCATTATGGATGCAGATGCGATCATCATCGGTACCCCGATTTTTCAAGCATCCATCCCAGCAACTTTAAAGAATATTTTTGATCTACTACCTGAAAAAGCATTTCGTGATAAGGTTGTCAGCATGATTGCGACAGCTGGATCACCCAAGCATTATTTGATAGTAGAACAACAGCTAAAACCAATCTTATCTTATATGAAGGCACAAGTAGTTCAAACTTATGTGTTTATAGAAGAAAAAGATTTTTATCGTAAGGAAATTGTAAATGATGATATTCTCTTCAGAATCCAACGTTTAGTAGAAGATACGGTAGTATTAACCGAGACCTATACTCAAATTCGGAAGGCAAAAGAGGAACAGTACGGTTTCTAACGACCATTGTAGCGTCAAACACGTTATAGAGTTATGGACAAAAGCAAATGGAGAGGGAAACCCAACTAGAACAACTCATCATAATTCTTACGTACTAAATTTTCGTTTTACCGGTTCTATAAATTGAAAACGAACCGTCTAGTAACATTCAACAGTTTTTTTACAGTTTCAACACTTAGTCATTTTCCCCCCACGTCATTTTTATTTGGCAAGGGGGAATCTTTTATTCCTAGAAGAGTATTACAAATGTTTCTAAAAAAATTAAACTGTTAACGAATTATGATGTATTTATTTTACATTAGGCTCTGTTAAAGTTAGTTGTATCCATCACCAAAGAAGAGAAGTAACAATGACTGACTTGATTATTAGAATTACAGGGCGTTTATCACATAATTCAGAAACTTATGATATAATCCTATTTAACACAGCCTTGTTTAATCGTGTTAGGAAAGAAGTGAGCTTATGTTTTTGTTGAGGTACCCATTTACTCGATATACAATTTTTTGTATGGTGATTTTAATATTGTAATTTTTGGATTGTTTAGGGGTGTTAACATTTTTTATTCTAGGTGCAGGATTTTCTATTTTAGAAAGCTATTTAACTAAAAAAGACTTTGATAAAGAGATAGGGAATAAGTTTATTGATTATGGATGGATTGTCATGTTACTTATAACATTAGCAATTGTTTTGTTTTATAAATTGGGATAAGAATATGCATCTAAACCAACGAGTAGCCGACTAAGTGTGAGCGTCAAGTAAAATGTTACAGTTTTTGATAAATTATTTTTTACACTTTTGATGATTCAAAAATAGAGGTTCTATGTTTCATTCGATAACTATCACCATTTAAGTGAATTATCTCAGC
>NZ_JAOUSE010000088.1:0-5283 GCF_025660415.1 Pallidibacillus thermolactis | reverse complement strand
ATATAAAAACTTCAAGAGATTTCGAGCAAGAATCTTATTGAGACATCAGTATAAAGGAATGGGTCTACATATAGGATAGGGGTGGCCTGATTTCTTTACCACCCCAACATTTGACGGAGAACCCGTTTTTCTAATAAATCCTGATGACTCATGAAGATAAAGTTTGTTCAAACGGCCACCGCTCAAAGTATCACTAGCTATGTTAAATTGCTTTAAATTTTTTTAAATAAGTAATATAAAACGACAATTATCAAAAACGTTCCTCATGTGAATATATCTTAGCTTTCACTTCTAGAGGAGGAATGACTCTTGTTAATTTTATGTCAGCTACAAGAGACTCATTTCCATTTACTACAAAAATCCTACGATCACCAAAATCTTTCTTGATTATCAACCTTTCATTCTCTGAATATATACATTCCAATTGTAGATTTGTGCTAATCTTTGTTTTATCTTTAATTTCATAAACATCTTTTCCTCTTATTTCACCACTCCAAATTGAGCGATATAAAGTTGATTTTAGGTATACATTAAAATACTTAGTTTTCGTGGAAATAAGGACCTTGAGACGTCTTTATTTAGTTCAAAGGATCTTACAACCATGGTTCATCGTTATTAGTTATTTTCTTACTGATATATTACCATTTACAGATTTTAAATGAATATGATGTTCTCCATTTCCAACTGTGAAATGATAATCCTTTTCTCCAAACAGTCGTACTATCCCATTTTCATTTTCTACATCAATGTCAACATTTGTTGGATCTGTCATAGTACGAACATCAATCGCACCGTTTATACTTTCTAAGTTCATATTTTGTTCTAGATGTTCTGCTTCAATTGTAATTTTTCCATTCGTTACATTCCCTAAAATTTGACCTGTTGTATGTTTAAGGTAAATAGCACTATTTTCAGACAGCACTTGTACATTTGAAGTTTCTACATATTCTATGTTAATTTTCCCATTTACGGTTTTTGCTTTTAAATCTGTCACTTGTAGTTCCTCAATATCGACATTTCCATTAACTAAATCCACTGTTATAGAATCATATATCTTTTCTGGAAGATATACGTTTAACTGCAAATGATATTCGTGAAACAGAAAATTAAAATATTTCACTTGTGCTTCATCAAAATCAATAACTAGTGTATCTCCTTTTACCTCAGTATTAAAGTGAGATTTTCTGCCTTTGGAATTTGTACCCGTTAGTTCAGCTACGATTTCTGGATCAGATGTTCGCATCACATTGACTGTGGCATTATCTGAATTAATTTTTATATGTTTAATGTCCTGATTAAAAGTTCTCTCTTCATGAATCGGCTCTGCTTGAAAGGCAGATTGAAAGGTTAATAAACAACCGATGACACCAATCAATAAAAGGAGCAGTGCAATTAAGGAGATCTTTTTTATATTAAGCATGTTTCATACCGCCTTTCACCATGGACATATTGTATTTTAGATATTTCACAAAACCTTTCAACAACAAGCGTGTAGTAAAATACATACCAATTCCCATCAATAAACCAACTCCTGCTAAACCAATGGAGAAAAACAATTCATAAAGTACAAAAATCTCTGGACTAATTTTAATTTATTATCTTTCAGACTCATAAGTGTTTCCAACTACTTTTACAACTTATTCCTCTAATTAACGAATCATAATATCGGATATTGAAACGACAATATATTTGTTATGTAAAAATAAAGGAGACTGCATGTAAAACAGTCTCCAATCATATCTATAATACTTTTTGTAATTGTTCCTTTTCTTTTCTTCTGGCTGCTGCTTTTTTTCCATGTAGAAAGTAATAAAGGATAACAGTTAAAAAGACGAATAACGCCAAAATTAAATACATCCCTCGAAAACCTACATACGGAATGATAAATCCGATTAAGTATGGTCCAATGCCTACTCCACCATCTAAACAAATATAAAAAGTTGAAACGGCAAGACCTACCCTTTCTTTCGGTGCTTCCTTAACCGCAATTGCCTGTCCACAAGACACCAGTGTTCCGAAACCTAATGCTAAAAAGGCACCTGCTAATAAAAGGACAAATCCAACGCGTGCCTGACTTAATAAAACAAGACATATTGTGAGAAAAATGATTGCAGGATAAATGACAATATTATCTCCTTTTATATCTAGTAATCTACCGGTCAACGGTCTTGTGAATAATAGAACAATCGCATAAACAATAAAAAATAAACTTGCTGCATCTTGTAATTGAAGTTCAATCGCATAAACATTAATAAATGAAATGATACTTGCATAGGCGATTCCGAGGATAATCATCACAAAGGAAATTGGTAATGCCTTCATCTCAATAAAGTCTTGAAAGTGAAATCCTTTTTTTGTTTCGTTCAATTTTTTCTCAGAAATTTCTGCTTCAGGGATTTTAGCAAAAAAGGAAAGAATCAAACTAATAACGGTAAAAATTGTACAGATGATGAAAATTTGTTGGAAGTCAAAATTTTGTGTTAAGTACAAACCTAAAAACGGTCCCAATGCAGTAGCAAATACAGAACTTAAGGTGAAATAGCTAGTCCCTTCTCCTTTTCGCTCATAAGGGATCATATCCATCACAGCCGTGGACATCGCTGTCGAAGATGCCCCAAAGCCCATTCCATGAATAAAACGGATGATCAATAATAAACCTAAACTATTTGCGAAAAAGTAAAATAAAATGGCGATTAAAAATAATATAAGACTGCTGTACAATAACTTGTTACGACCGATGACTTCAATATACTTACCAGCTAGTAGTCTAGCAAATAAAGCACCGATTATAAAAATACCTGCAGCTAACCCCGCCTCACTTTCAGATGCAGCAAATTGCTGAACTGCATATAAGGCAAATGAGGTCATCAGTAAATAAAAAATAAGCGCTACAAAAAAAGTAGCAGAAAAAAGAATAATAAAATCTTTAGTAAAAATTTTTCCTTGTTTCAATTTAATACCTCCATCCTTTCTTATTTTAGTACTAATTTGGGAATTATGTCAAAAGAACAGTTGACATTTTGTATTCATACACATACACTTATACATTGAACTGTATAACCATAACACCAGAAAACTAGGTGGTGAATAATGTTTGAGCAAACTCCTCGATAACAATAAACCTATATACTTACAGATCCGTGAAAAAATTGAAGATCAAATTTTACGAGATATATTGAAGGAAGGAGAACAAGCACCTTCTACCAATCAGTTAGTCAACTTTTATAAAGTAAATCACCAGACTGTTGCAAAAGGCGTTAATCAACTCGTTGATGAAGGCATTCTTTATAAAAAGCGGGGGGTTGGTATGTTCGTTTCAGAAGGAGCAAAAGAAACGCTAATAAAAAAGCGGAAGGAACAATTCGTAGATAATTATATTATTCATCTTATTGAGGAAGCTAAAATTCTTGGAATTACCGACGAAGAATTAATAACGCTTATTAAAAAAGCAAAAGAAAGGGTGTAAACACATTGAAGGTCGAAGTGAAAAATTTATCTTTAAAATATAATGATTTTGAAGCTTTAAAAAACATATCTTTTGAACTGGAAAACGGAAAAACATACGGTCTACTCGGTCGTAATGGTGCAGGAAAAACCTCCTTACTTTCCCTTATCGCATCCTTTAGAGAACCAACAGAAGGAAAAATTCTTATTGACGGTGAAGAGCCATTTGAAAATGCCAAAATTATGCAACAAGTCGCATTTGTCTATGAAAAAGATTATAAAGATGAAACAGGTACAGTAAAAGAGATGCTCCAAATTGCCGAATACTACCGACCAAATTTTGATAAGGAATACGCGAACTATTTAATTGATCGCTTTCACTTACCATTAAAAAAACCTGTTAATAAATTATCAAAAGGAATGCAATCAGCCATGAGTGTCACAATTGGTTTAGCCAGTCGAGCACCTTTTACGATTTTTGATGAAGCGTATTTAGGAATGGATGCACCAACACGAGAAATGTTTTATAAAGAAATCTTGGCAGATCAGGAAAAAAACCCTCGCATAATTATACTCTCCACTCATTTAGTTTCAGAGATGGATTACTTGTTTGATGAAGTTTTAATCATTAAAAACGGAAAATTAATTGTACAAGAAGAATATGAAGACTTAATTTCCAAAGGTGTTTCAATAACTGGGGAAAGTAGAGTTGTCGATGAATTCACCAGCGGTATGAAAATTTTAAACGAACAACAACTAGGCAATACAAAATCGGTTATGGTATATGAAAAATTACTTGAAAAACAACGTTACGATGCCGAAAGACTTGGACTTGATGTCGGTCCAATTCCCCTACAAGATTTATTTATCCATTTAACGGAGGAGGTTTAATAGTATGCAACAACAGCCCATCTCATTAAAAATTGGTTCCAATATGTTTACTGAACAAATGAAATGGACAGTCTGGTTTATCGGTATATCGTTTTTGGTTCATATTATACAAATTTGCGCAAATTTGCTAGGAACTCGTTCAGATAATAATGAAGTCACTGATTATTTTCTAGCTTCTCATATTGCTGGGAATATTTATATGTTAGTTATTGGTATCATTGCCGCTTATGCATTTCTTCCCTTTTTTGTACAAAATGGGTTAACAAGAAGAGATGTTTTTAAAGGATCCCTTTTAGCTGCAATCGGTCTATCTATCGTAATTCCTATCATTACGCTAATTCTAAGTTTATTAGTAGGATGGATTGTTGATCTATTTAATTTACCTGTCACCATTACTGATATGCCAGTATTTGACAAAGAAGATACTTCAGGGAATTTAATAGAAGCGATTGTGTTTTCGATTCTAGATGCTCCAACTGGGGTTCATGAAAATTTAAGCTTGGCCCTCTTATTAAACACATTAAACTTATTTTTCTTTTATATTGTTGGCTATTTCATTACCACTGGTTTTTATCGATTTAACGTAATGATCGGTTTAGGCTATATTTTAATTTCTATCTCATTAATCTCCATTCGCTCAATGTTCTGGGGGACAAATACGATGGATATCGTTTACAATTGGTTACCAATTGGAACTTTTCAATTATCAAGTTCGGCTTTTATCGTTGCTTCCATCGTATTGAGCTTGATTATCATCTGGCTAATTCGTCTAACAACGAAAAAAATGGCCATCAAATTATAAGAATCAGAAACCATTGTATCAATGGGGCTGTCCAATAAGTCCCCAAAAAAAGAGCGAAATTGAGAAATCCTTGTGTTTCTCAATTCGCTCTTTTTACATTTTCCTGAAAATAGCTTGATATTACCTACAAATTTTAGGAGATTGTG
>NZ_JAOUSE010000087.1:0-6128 GCF_025660415.1 Pallidibacillus thermolactis | reverse complement strand
AACTGGACATGGAAAAGACCATGTCCAGCCTAAATAAGATAAGAATCTTAGAAAATGATGAGCAAAAAAAGACAAATCCCAACTCAAATGAAGCATTTGAGTTGGGGTTTGTCGACAGTCTGCCACTTAGCTAATCACTAAGTGGTTTACTGTTTTTTAATTTAATCGTTATTGCATAAAAGAAAGACTTCCAAGACCAATTATCAACTTGTCCATCACTTGATTTCGGATAGTAAAAATTGCTTTTTCACTATAACCCATTTCTAATGCCGTTTTATTTACTGTCCATTTGTTGAAATAGCGATATTGAACAAACTCACGCTCTATATCTGAAAGTTCAGTTAATGCCTTATCTATTATCTCAATTAGCATTTTCATAAATTCTATTTCGGATTTAATGAATTTCTCGGATGAATGTTTATTAGAGTGAGGTGGAGAATAGTAACGAGGATTATCAGATGAGGCAATAGATAACTGCCTTTCAAGATTAGATAAGGAAATTTTGTAGTTATTATAGTTTCTTAAATGCTTTTCAACATTCTTTATACATTTTTTACGTTCCTCTTTTGTCATGTGTAGTAATCGCATATATACCACTCCCTTTTATTGCAATTAACTACGAACGTATGTTCGTTGTGTTTTAATTATACCATTTTTATTTACTATTGGAAATAGTACTAAATTGCTATTTATCTTCTTTAACATGCTTGATTGTTTCATGAACACATTTTGTTCCACTATAAAGTCCACTAGCTGACAATCCAAGCATTAATCCTATTAAAATTGAACTTTTTAACGTACCTTCTTCAATAAATAAAATTCCAAATATCAATCCTATAATTATTGAAATTAATGAACAATAACGATTAGGAACTCCTATTTGTTTAAAAACTTCAACTAGACCTGAAATTAAAGGAACTAATGCTATGTCATAGATATTTAAATCCATTAGCATCCCTCCTCATTTTTTAAAGTTGTAATAATTATAATTTATTTTTTAATATAGTGAGTATTAAGAAAGTGTAAGAAAAGTATTATAAAAAAAGAATTGATTATAGAGAAAAAATTAAGAATTAAAAAAACAAATGTCTCCTCTTGAATCAATAGGAGAGATTAAAGAAGTAATGACCCAAGTTTTTAAGTCATTATTTTTCATGACTAAGTTCTGATAATGTTATTAATATAATGACAATGTTTAGAAAAAAAGTACCTACTTTTCCTAAATGATTTTTAGAGTTAAAATTATTATATAATTCTTAATTTAGTTCCGAGTATTATTACCTAAAAAAACATTAGATTTCAATAGGAGGATTCTATGAAAGCTAAATTTAAAATTGAATCTCAAGATATATGGGCAGCTCAAAAAAACAAATGGCAAATATCAAATGACGATAAAAAAGAGAAAAAGAAAGAGATAATAAGATATGTAATTTACATTATTATTTTTATTTCTCTAATCATATGGTTCGAAAAAAGCCAAAAAGTAGATTACTCCCTTGCTAAATGGGGTATTGCTTTTGTTGAATTAATTATCGTGTTATTTGCTTTTGTTCCGTTAGTGGTACAACTCTTGTATGTTTTAATATGCTGGATTCAACGAAAACATTTATTAAAAAAATCTTTTTTTGGTAATGAAAGTACCATAATTGTTGATGAAAATGGAATTACTACTTCACCTGAAAATAAAAAATCAAAATCATTACGTTGGCAAGATATAGTTCAAGTTGGAGAGGATGATTTTCGTTATTTCCTCTACTTAACAGACAAAACTTTTATCATTGTAAAAAAAGAACCTCATAATCTAACGAAAGAAGAACAGGTGAAGTTCAATGAGAAAATAAAAAAGAATCTAAACAACTTCATTCGTTCCAAACCATTTATCAACAAACCTTTGTTTTCTATACGAATCGTTTTAGTGGTGGTCCTTTTAATTATGTTATTAACTTCTTTAACTCCATCACAAAAAGAAACAACAGGACCCGTATATGAACTAGAGCAAGATGTTTATGGACTATTTGAATATGTTGGTGAGGATATTTCTGAGTCTATCATTAAAGATAATCTAACAGTTGAAGAAATTGACAATGTTAGACGGAATATGCATAAGATCTTTGAGGAATTAGATTCGGCAACTCATGTTCGAATACCACTTTCAAATCTAGTAAATGAAGCGGAAAAACAATATCTAGAAAAAATACACGTTCCAACAAAAGAAACAAACCGAATATTTTCCGGTGAAAGTGAGCATTTCTTTATTGATAACTTTGAGGTAGAAGTCATCTTTGATAAGATCAAATATCATGAGAGTGAGTTGTTTATCAAGGATAATTCAGGGATTTCTGTAGACGCTTTGGATGAATTTACTGTAGAAATTAGCACCATATTTCATGAGAGGCACGAAAAAAGAATACATACGTTTGTTTATAGTGAGGACATAGCTGATTATATAGATATAGAGCAGATAATTGTTGGGGGTACAGAATATCTCCTGTTTATAAATGAGGAAACGGGCTTTACTATCATTGAACCGACAGCTTTTGAAGATATTAATAAAATTGAATTAATAATTCAGTGGAAAGAAAAGAGTAAGGAACAATTATATGAGGAAAGACTTTTATTAATAGAAAAATGATGACAACTCCTGTTAAAACAACAGGAGTTGTTAATCAATTAAACTGGTCTAAATGCAGGAAAATCTTTCAGGCCAAGTAATTTTGAAATTATTTCCAAAAACGCAATAATCATAACTACTACTTCTGTTAAATCTGAAATTGGATCAATAATCTTATTGCCGTCACCTTTGTTATTTTCTATGGTTAAATTTAAAGAAATCGCTAGTTCAACATCTTCAATGCCTTCAAAATGAACAGGAATACTCTCTTCCATTATTTTAAGGGATATTTCAATTATTTCATTGGTTGCGTTAGCTTTAAATCCAATAGAACCAAAGTTTATAGTTTGTGTAATTCCTTCTAATGAGTCTTTAACAATCTCTTTAACATCTAGACTTAAACCTGTTCCTGCTATCAAATCATCTAATTCAACATCTATAATACTACCATCTACAACTCTGAAATAACTTAAACCATCTTCTCGATCTGAAGGATCAAAACTTGTTTCCGTTTCAATAGTCGCTTCAACACCAGCCACTGGTCCTAGTTTCCAAGTTTGATTAAAAGTAAACTCCGGAGTAAATAACTCTTTAAATTCCTTTAAAAAAGGAATCTTTGAAATAAATTCTACAAATTTATGCCTTCTTGCAATTTCTTCAGGACTTTTCACCAAACTTAAATCAATTCTAGATACCCCTTCATCTAAGCCTGAATATCCACATTTGTCAATATCTAATTTACCATCGCCTGTTCCAATCGGTTGTTCAAAGAATTGGTCAAAAGACCAGTTTCTAGGCATTGGGAATCCTAAGTTTCCACTATATCCTGTTGACATATCCGCAACAAAGCTAAATGCATCAATTAACGCTTCTTCTGAAACCCTCGTACAAATGTTTCTAGCTCCATAGACACCAATACGGTAATTAGGTAAATCTTTGTAATCTGAATCTGTTTGATATTTTAAAAATACATCTTTAATTTCTCTAAAATATGGCAAAATTAGTTGTGTCACTTCATGATCCATTGCATCAAAATCTACAGCAAAATAAATTGTTTCACCAGAAGGTATTCCTAAGTTCCATGCAGCATTAAGTGCTTTATGAGCATCTTCTCTACCTCTTCCTTCTTTCTGGAAATACTCTTTCGTATAACCCCCATCTTGATAAATTAAAAACACTCGAAGACCTGAATGGAAAATTGTTGTTAATTCTGCTTGAGATAATGCTTTCGGAACACGCTTTCCTCCTCTTAGAACATATCCTGTTAAGTATCTACCTACCACTTCATACCCATGCTGTCTCAGTGTCTCAGCTTTAGGTATATCAATAATATAAGATGTATCACAAGCAACAGCCGTTCTAGATGTTAAGCCATTTGATGTTAATAATTGCTTTATTGTCATAACCTCTGCAATTCCTGTAACAGGCAAAGCCATGAATCTCTGAAATTCAATTACTCTGTTTCTAGTAGGCTCATCAAATACACCATTCATGCTAAGGATTCTAAATTCTTCACCATTACATGATAAAGCCCATTGTAATATTTTCACAAATGGACCTGAGTCGCCTAATCGTAATACTGGACAATTTGAAATTGTACTTGGTCCGAAGTTACCGTTCGCAACATCTTCAAGGCCTTCTTCGATCTGCAATGCATAAATTAATGCCTTGTTTGTATATCTATCGTAAATTCCATTTGTCGGAATATAATCAAAAAACCATTTTTTTCCTTTATAATTAGCATATTCTCGGTTTAATGCTTGTTGAATCTCACGAATATATCCCTTCGCTCTATAATTAGAAGACAATTTATATCCATCTGTATTTAATAGAGCTTTAAAGATTTTTGCTGTTACTCCACCATCCGCTTCAATACCTATATCACGCTGAAATGCCTTTACTGCATTTTCAGTTCCCGAATAAAAACTTCCCGTAAAACCTCCCGGATTATATCCTTTACAGTAAAATCCGCCTTGAAGTATTTTAATAATATTATTTGGAGGATCTCCTTCCTTTTGCTTTCTTAATACACCTATTTGATTATTAAACTCTCGTTCTGTTGTTGGACCAAAGTTATCCGCAGTATTTGCAATTCCTAATTCAATTTGTAAAGCTCGAATTAAAGCCCATACGGTTCTAAATCCTGTCCTCCCATCTTCTTCAACTGAATTGTACCTTCCAACATATTTGCTGTAGGTTTCATTTAACCATCTTTGTACATCTCTAACTCTTTCATCAGCCATTTTATCTTCCCCTTTCTTAAACTTATTTAACTTACGATTTAAGTGTAACTATTTATTAAAATTGAAAAGTATGAAAAATCTGTATAAAAAATCCTATAAAAATCCTCAAAAAATCAATAAAAAAAAGAAAGCCCTTTCTAGAACTTCCTTTTTGGTTGTAAACCTCACTCATTAAAGTCATTGCATTAATCCCTCCCCCACAATCTCCACCACTATCCACTCCACCAAAATCACAGGAATCTGAATCTCCTCCCCATCCGAAATCATTAGAGTAATGATCATCATTCACATAAGCCTTATTGAGATAAGGATGTGAATTACCACTATTTGTTCCTTTACTGTTCAATCCATATACTTTTGTTAAAAAGATAATATGAAATATAGCACCAATTATTACAGTGACAACAGCCTTGGAGAACTCTCCATGAATAAAGAAATAGCAAATACCGACAATCCAAGCGATTCTGTAAATTAACATCAATGTCTTTTTCGTCATTTGACTCATGCACCTCCATTTAACGATTTATTAATAGGCTTATTTATAATAAGCAAGAATAATAGCTTTATAAGGAAATAAAAAAGAAAGCCTTGGTTAGACTTTCTTAGTTCACAAAAATATAAAATCATTGTTGTGTTAACTTGTTTTTTACAAGAACATCTCTCGTATATGTTCCCAATCTCTTACTCGAACAAATCGAGTTTCTTTCCTATTATATGGTCGGTCAAACAACAATTTCTGGTCACCCTGAAATCCCTCAAGATTATGCGGAGCATCATCAATAAGCACATCTGTTTTAACTACATCTTTCTTTCCACACATAACTACTTGGTCTTTCGGGATAAACGGAAAATGTTCATCAAGCCACTCCCATTTCGCCACCATAATTTCAGGTTTAGTAGTTGCGGAGGTAACGATATAGACTTGATGTTTTTCACATAATTCTCTAACAACTTCTTGACTGTTCTCCACAATTGGCAAGTTTCGAAACAAATCATAGGTTAAATACTCATAAATCTTTGTTCCACATTTAAAGAAATTCGCCATATGCCAATCCGTAATGTCTTCTGGTTTCACATTCTCATTTTCATTTTTATTAATAATCTTTAACCAAGGATTATTTAGTTCTGCTATTACTTGATCCATATCAACGTGTGAGCGTCAAGTAAAATGTTACAGTTTTTGATAAATTATTTTTTACACTTTTGATGATTCAAAAATAGAGGTTCTATGTTTCATTCGATAACTATCACCATTTAAGTGAATTATCTCAGCT
>NZ_JAOUSE010000086.1:0-6861 GCF_025660415.1 Pallidibacillus thermolactis | reverse complement strand
AAGTAGCAGGCATACGCCAGCTACTTTCAGATAAAAATCCAAAAAATAAAAAGGCAAGTGGAGAAAAACAAATAATTTTTTCCACTTGCCTCATTTTTTAGGACTTTTTAGACAGCCCCTTTTGTATTGATTTATAATGTATCTACAATTTCAATCAATTCACTTAGACATTTAATTTCAAAAGTTGGTTTGATTTCTTTCGCTGTTAAATCATGCCGATTCACCCAAACAGATTGAATTCCGGAACGATTTGCTCCTAAAATATCTGTATGTAAATTATCTCCCACCATAATGACTTCACCATTTGTTAAATTCATTTTTTGTAACGCATATGCAAAAATGCCCGGATCCGGTTTACCTTTTCCATATTCTCCAGAAATGACAATGTGTTCAAAATAAGGAACAAGTTCTGATGTCATCGATAATTTCATTTTTTGTAACTCCGGAGAACCATTCGTGAGTAGTAGCAAACGAAATTTAGACTTTAAGGCATCTAACACAGAAAAAGTATCCTCATAAACAAAGGGAGCTTTTTTTCGTTCTGAAACAAAACGTTCACTTAACTCACAACCAAATTCTTCATTATCTATTCCCATTATTTTTAATCCTAACGTCCAAGTATGCTGACGGTATTCCGGTACAATTTCTCT
Organism: Pallidibacillus thermolactis; assembly: GCF_025660415.1. Taxonomy (NCBI): domain Bacteria; kingdom Bacillati; phylum Bacillota; class Bacilli; order Caryophanales; family Bacillaceae; genus Pallidibacillus; species Pallidibacillus thermolactis. Next base: position 6,211 of record NZ_JAOUSE010000086.1, on the reverse strand, counting down.
TAATTTTTGAAATCCTTCCTCTTTATCATTAAAATCTCCCCATAGTCCTTCAAATGGGTTGATCCCGATCAATTGAGTAAAAGAATAACTTTCATAAGCTGAATATAATTCTTGGGCAACTTTCCGTACAGTTTTTTCTAACTTTTTTGCATCTACACCAAAACGGTCTTCGGCAATTTTGCAAGTTTTTTCAAAAGCTGTCGCAATACTTTTTTTATCCCATAATAATGTATCATCTAAATCGAAAAAAACTGCTTTTACCATCCGATTTCCTCCCAAAATTTTACAATTCTATTTCTTATCTTAACATGGAATAAAAGGGAAAGTCAGTCTTTATTTTTTCGTTTGTCTCCCATATGTATCTCTAACGGAGGTTAAGGCTTCAAGAAGAAATCGGGAAACCTTTGCTTTTTCATTATGATGTTTCTTAGGTGATGAAATAAATAGCTGATTTTTTGCCCGTGTGATTGCAACATAGGCTAATCTTTTTTCTTCTTCAAGCGCTTCTTCCAATTTACTTAAGTTTTTATTTGGTTGGTTGTTTCGGGCTATTCGGTCCTCTTGATAATCAGCAAAAAGAGCCGCTTTATGAGGTAGCACATTTTCGATAAAACTAATGAAAAATATCGTATCAAATTCTAACCCTTTACTTTGATGAATGGTCATACACTTAACTACATTGGCCTCTTCATTAATTCGAACAGCGTCCATTTCTTGATGAGTGAGATAAATTTGTTCAATAAACTGTAAGTAATCTGTTATTGTTTTATGTCTTTTAGCTGAATTTTCCAGCTCATTTAACATTTCCATTACCATTTCTTTATGGAAAGTTAAACTTTGTCGTTTATTCATATCTAAATATTTATCGTAGGAAAATACTCTTCCTGTGCGAATATGTTTAATCGCCTTTTCTGGCGCCAACGTTTTTAATTTTTCTAACTCTAACAATTTCTCCTGTAAAGCGTCTCGTTGGAAAGACTTCACGTGTTTGGATAAGATCGATATAACTTCCTTAAGTTTATTTTCACTTTGCTTGCCCTCAATATATTCCATTGTTGCAATTCGGTTTAATGTTCTTTCAACTTCATCTTTTTTTAAGAAAAAAACCGGAGCAACAGAAACGATCGCTTCCTCAAGATTTGGGTTTTGTGATAACCGCAGTATATCAACAATAGGCTTTACAAAACTATGATTATAAAATAAGCTATCATTTCCATATGTAACAAAAGGAATTTTTCTAAGAACAAATTCATCATACATTGCCCTACTTGCAGCATAAGTACGATAAAGGATAGCAAAATCTTTATACGTTTTTTCTCCGTTATGGACGAGCGTTTGAATCGTATCAGCGATTATTTTTGCTTCTTCATTTATCGTGTTCGGTCGCAGAAACTTCGGTGATTGATATCCTGTTCGCATCGCTTTTAATTGCTTGTCAATTTTTTGTTTACTTTTTCTAATGATTTCATTACCTAAACCAACAATTTTATCAGTCGATCGATAATTAATATCTAATAGGACCTGTTGTGCATGCGGAAATACTTTATCGAAATTTAGGATGAAATGACTTTCTGCCCCACGAAAACCGTAAATCGTTTGAGCATCATCACCGACAACACATAAATTATTTTGAGGTGCAGCTAATAATTTCATCAATTCATACTGAATATAGGATGTGTCTTGAAATTCATCTACTAAAATATATTTAAATTTTTCCTGATAATACTTTAATACTTCAGGTTCATATGTCAGTAAAAAATAGGTTTCAAGCATAAAATCGTCAAAATCTATATATTGATTGTTTTCTTTCCAATCCTCATATTGTTTATAAATTTGTTTTAATTCTTCTTCGATCGAGGACTCTGGTTTAATATCATTCGGTCTTAAAATTTGATTTTTCCAATACGAGATCATAGAAAGAATCGTTTCTGGTTGATAATCATCTTTTAAGTTCATATCTTGTAAAATTTTCTTTATGATCACTTGTTTAAATCGTTCATTACTTAAAACTTTCCGTTTATCTCCTTGTTCACGTAAAATCCGTAAAAAAATGAAATGTACCTGTATAAAGTTGACTTTTCATTGCTGGAGTTATCCCTGGAATTTGTCCAATACGTTCCTTCATTTCATTGGCTGCCTTTTTTGTATAAGTGACAAGCAAAATATTTGAAGCTGGAATTTTTTTTACCGTTAACATATAGCCAATTCGTGAAATTAAGACCGTTGTTTTTCCAGTACCTGCTCCAGCAATGATAAGAAGCGGCCCATCCGTTTGTCTTACTGCATCAATTTGATTTTGATTTAACATGATATTTTCCTGTTCAAGGGCGCGAAAATAAAAGGAATCTTTTTCTATGTCATCAACAATTTGTATAGAAGTCATTGTACTAGCTTTTTCCGAAACAGGTACATGAGAAAAAACTTCTTTAATCTCTTTAAATTTTAAATTGGCAACTTTCTCTACGAAATTGTCCTCCAATTATTTCAATATGTGTTTAATTGTACTATACATTTCTCAAAGCTTTAATTGAAAATGAATTATGAATTCTATTACATTTTGGGAACCTTATATTACCACTTGTCAAATGTAATATCTCAAAACGAAAAAGTAAAAATAAAGGGTGAAAGTCAAATGGAAAGAAAGGAGCGTATCATGGCACGAGGAAAAGCGTTTAATCATAAGAAAAAAGGACATCCTGGTCCCTTACCTAAAAACAATAGAACTGAAGATAAATCGAAAGAAGCCATTGGCGATGAAGAACTTATTGTAACACAAGAAGCCTTTAAAAATCGTGTACAAACAAAAGATTTCGGATAATTAAAAAAGAAATAGTGGGTAAAAATATATCATTCCCACTATTTTTTAGTTTACATAATATAATTATTCTCTACTTTTTATTTTATCGTTAATTTCTTTTAGTTCTTTTATTGAAAGATTTTTTAATGATTTTTTTATTTCATCTTCTAATTTTTTACGGTTTGCCTCTTGGTATTCATTCCACCATTGTCTTAAACCATCTGTATGATCTAAAAGATATTCAAAATCGATTACTTCTACTTCTTCATCAGATATATATGTTAATACGTTTGCTAACATTTTATTCAGTTTATCGATTGTTGACTGCAGTTCTGTTTCATTTTGACCATGCTTATTTTCGGGAATTTTTTTCGGCATCATTCCACTCCCCATGTAATAATCTTATCCATTAGTATTTCCTTCATACAAGTAATGAAACATCATTTTCAAACAAAAAAAGAGTATGATTTCGTTTAGAAAACATACTCTAAAAAATACCCGTTCTTTTCTCTCTCTATTTATCTATTAAATTCTCCCCAAAAAATATCCCCTTTATTCGCAATTGCAAGCGATTACATTTCTTATTATAAGGGAAAGTTAACAATTTTGTCAAACTTTATTCTAATATTTTTCAAAATCTCAATAAATTATTTACCATTCAATTGAAGAGGAATCGATTCGACGGATTCCTCGAATGGAAGTAAGTTCTTCAATGAAACGAAACATGGCAAGATTTTTTTGTTTTGCTTCAATCATACAATCAAAATCTCGATTTAATTCTCTTGCAAGTTTTATAAATGGTAGAACAAAATCCAAAGCAACAAAATCGTTATGAGCACGTAGTTCATTCTTTGACTTTGGAGATGAAAGATGAACGATGGGCAGAAGATTTCTCTCTGTCCATGTTTTAAAAATCCGATCTATATATACCTCTAATTCCAAACCGTCCTTATTGACTATATAATGATGGTAATCTAACACCATTGGTATATTTTCTTTCTCACAAGCTTCCAATGTTTCTCTTATATTATACGTTTTATCATCATTTTCTAAAGTCATTATTCTTTTAATATGATTTGGGAGCGTCTTTAAATTTTCATGGAAGCGGATTAATGTGCTTTTTTTATCTCCATACGCACCACCAATATGTATGTTTATTGCCGCATCTTGTTCAATTCCCATCGCCTCTAACATTTTATAATGATACTCCATATCAAATACCGCATTTTCAGTTACTCCATTACGTGGACTAGTAAATAACGTGTATTGTCCTGGATGAAAGCTTGGGCGCATCGACCCTAATTTGATAAGTTCACCTAATTGCTTCCATTCCGATCGAAAGGGGGTTATAAAATCCCACTTGACTTCTGGATGAGTGGCTAAAGGAACTAATGCGCTAGAAAATCGATACAGCTTAATTTCATGGGCTAAATTATAATGTAGAATTCGTTTCGTATGTGCTAGATTTTTCGCTGTAATTGTTTTCAGTAAATCCATTCGTTCGTGTTTATTTAACTTGCAAAAACGTGTATAAGTTAAAGTTTTCGAAGGACTTGCATCCCATAAACCGAGAGCGGTCGCCACATATCCAAATCTAATTTTCATCTTCGTCACCTAACATTTATTATGTATTTTATTTTTCAAAATATGGCTTATTTTTAAAAAAACAATGAAGTTGAAAATGTTGCGGATGAGTGATCCTCTCTATTAAGATTACACTTAAGGGGAAGGAGAGTTCGGGGATGAATCAAAAAAAATAATAAGTTGGCTATCCAGTATTATATTCATATCCGTCGGAATTATAAGTATTTCTTATTTTCTTTTATTATGGGTAGAAAAATCTGCTGAACAAACAAGCCAAAATAAGGATAAAGAAATGGAAACAAGGACGGAAAATATGAAGAGGAAAGATGGAGAAAAGTTCCATAAACCAGCTGATGTATCTATTATAACTATGAGCGATGGTAAGGATGGTCATTCATTTATTTCTACATATCATGATTTTTATAATAATACCCTTGGTTGGAATCGAATTCATTCAGCAGATTATGACGAACAAGTCAAAATAGCAAAGGAAATCATTGACCAAATTGACGGCGCACATATCCAAAACGATAAACTCGCAAAAGATTTTGCTACTATTCAAGAAATAGCCGAATCATTGATTTCGGAAGAAAGTCGTGAAACAATGAGAACATTACATCGCTTTTTTCATGATTTAGACATTTATTTAAATGGATATAATCGTGCTAGTACATTCGGTGTCACCGAATATAAAGGAGAAAACTAATTCTCTATCGTTTTCATTTAAATTTTAGTAATATGAAATTCCGTACTCCAACGTTAATTTTTCCATTTCCTTTACAAATCGATCAATTAATTCTTTTCCCTCAGCCAATATTTTATTTCCCTCGCTAATTATGGCTGGGTTTTGTTTTTCAATTCCTTCTACAAATAGATAAAAAGCATCTAACTGTTTTTCTGCTCCACTAATATAGAGAGAATGTAATTCGTTTAAAATCGGATTTGAAACCTTTACATTATACAATTCATCTAATAAATCGGTATAAGTCGGAATAACTTCATTTTTCAATGTTTCAAGGGTCGTTATATCATCTGTATAATTCATTCCTGTTACACTTTCATAGGCGGTTATTGCTTCATATTCAAGAAAAGAAGCATTTTGTAAATCGACAAGCAAATATTGTCTTAAGTCATCAGCCATTGTTTTCCTATCGGTTTGATCGTTTTTCTTACTCTGCTCTTTTCTTTTCTTCTCAGTCATATCTGTTTGTTCTTTCTTTGACCGATCATCCGGTATCGTAATGTGATCAAAACTGGACGAACAGGCGGCGGTTAAACCAATAAGAAGAAAAGACATCAATATCGTGAAAATGTGTTTTTTCAATCCTTCTCCTCCTCTGTGATACTTTGGATGCAGTATTATTCATGGAAAGCTCAAAATAAGATCGTTAATACAATAAATTGTATTCATGTAAAACAAATATGTGTGTACAAATATAACTAAGGTTAAAAACTAGGGCGTTCAGTTCGAACTAGAATAATTTTTTCAATTTGAGTTAACCTAACGATATTACTGGGAGGTGAAGGTTAAGTGGAAAATAAGCATTTACATAATAAAAATAAAAATAACCAAACTCCAGGGTCTGGGAATCAATATCACGAAACTCATACAAGTCATGCACCCGGTTATGGTGAGAATTCTCAACTAGCTAGACAAACTGAACAACAGTATTCAAATGATAATCAAGAAACGCCTTAATATAAGGCGTTTCAGCTTGTAGACAAAGTCCCTAACTAGTGGCCAAATCTACAGGCTTTTTTTGTATAATAGGGATAGAATTCTTGGTTAACGGGGGAAATTTAGGATGTTATCGAAGCGTACAGACAATA
>NZ_JAOUSE010000085.1:0-7328 GCF_025660415.1 Pallidibacillus thermolactis | reverse complement strand
GGACATGGAAAAGACCATGTCCAGCCTAAATAAGATAAGAATCTTAGAAAATGATGAGCAAAAAAAGACAAATCCCAACTCAAATGAAGCATTTGAGTTGGGGTTTGTCGACAGTCTGAAAGAACGCTGAATTAGCGTTCTTTTTTAATATTTAGCCGTTATCCAATTGGGTGTCCAGCTGTCATAACCCAAATCGATCCGAACACAACTACGATTCCCATAAAGATGGCATAAATAGTGTGGACAACTTTTGTATCTCGATCTTCACCTTCAGACATGTGCATAAACATGAATAGCTGTAAACCAGCCTGTATAATTGCAAAGATAGATATAATCGTCCATTTCATAGATGTTGCTAAGGAGGATTTCAAGACTAACCAAGCAGCGGCAAATGTAAGAATTAGCCCTATAACGTAACCAATAATGTTACCTACACCAGATGCATGTGTTTTATTATTCATAGATTACATCAACCCTCCTAAATAGACGAATGTAAAGATGAAAATCCAAACGACATCTAAGAAATGCCAATAAATACTCCAAATATGCACTTTACTTGCTGTAATAGGAGTTATGCCTCTTTGAACTAATTGGATTGCCAATAAGATAGCCCACACAACACCAAATGTAACGTGTGCACCGTGTGTTCCTAGTAGTGTTAATAAACTTGAACCAAATGCACTAGTTTGTATTGTTAAACCAGCATGTGCATAATGGATAAATTCATTAATTTCCATAACAAGGAACCCTAATCCAAATAGCAGTGTAATACCGATCCAAATATTAGCTGATTTTACTTTGCCCTTACGTAAAGAAGTAATGACATAGCCACAAGTAAAACTACTTGTTAATAAGAGAATGGTTTGAATCATAACATCTCTTATAACAAAAACTTCAGGACCTGTTGGACCTTCAGCTGTACGGTTATGATATACGCCATACAGTGCAAAGAGTGTTGCGAACAGTATAATCTCTGCTGCAATGAAGATCCAGAAACCTAATATATTCATTTTTCCGAGTTCCGACTGATATTCAGTCGGAACGGAATAGTTGGTTATTTTGCTTTCCATTGTTGTTCACCCCTATCTTTGCGTTCAGTTTCGATTACTTCCTTAGCCGGGATATAGAATCCATCGTCATATTGGAAGGAGTTGATCGCCATTCCTAAGAATGGAAGAGCTAGAGATGCAATTGCTAAAGCTTGGAATTCCCAAACGAACAAGAACCCACTAATAAAGAATGCAAGACCTATATATGCTGGCAGCCAAGAATGGCTAGGCATATGAATATCTTTAATTTCTTTTTCATTTACAAACTCTTTACCAGTTTGTTTTCTGTGCCAGAATTCATCAATTGCTTCAACTTTAGGAATTACTGCAAAGTTATAAGCTGGTACTGGAGTTGGAACCATCCATTCTAATGTTCTACCTGTACCCCAAACATCGCGTTCAGTAATACGTTTTTCTTTCAACGTACTGTAAACAATATTAATAACAAAGATCGTTACACCTGCTGCAATGATTAAAGTACCGATAAAGCTTAGCATGTATAGTGGTGCAAATCCTGTTTCAGCAGAGTAAGTGTACATACGTCTTGCTGCACCGTCTAATCCTAGGAAGAACATCGGTAAGAATGTTAAGTTAAACCCGATATTAAATAACCAAAAATGCCAGTTTCCAAGTTTATGGTTCAGTTTAAAACCGAAGAATTTTGGCCACCAGTAATAGAATGCTGCGAATACTGCGTAAACAACCCCACCGACTAATGTGTAGTGGAAGTGAGCAACTAGGAATAATGTATTATGATATTGGAAGTCTGCAGAAGCCATTCCAAGCATAACACCAGTTACTCCACCAACTAAGAATGTTGGGATAAAGGCAAGCGCCCACAACATTGGTTGTTCAAAGACAATACGTCCTTTGCGCATTGTAAAGAGCCAGTTGAATAGTTTAATCCCAGTAGGTACCGCAATTGCTAAAGTTGTAATTGAGAATATTGAGTTTACTGTTGGACCTACACCCATGGTATAGAAATGGTGAACCCAAACAAGCAAACTAAATACAGAGATCACGATAACAGCCCATACCATTGAATGGTATCCGTATAGACGTTTCTTCGAGAATGTTGCAACAACTTCAGAAATAATACCGAAAGCAGGTAAAATAACGATATAAACCTCTGGGTGAGCCCATAACCAGAATAGGTTAGCCCACATCATATCTAGACCACCGTCGGCAACGGTAAAGAAATGCGCACCGAAAATACGGTCTAACATACCTGCTAGTAAAGCAATTGTAAAAATAGGGAAAGCAATGATCATGATTAAACATGTAATTAGCGTAGTCCAAGTAAACATTGGCATTTTAAATAATCCCATACCTGGAGCACGCATTTTCAAGATTGTTACCATAAAGTTAATCGCTACAATCATCGAACCGAATCCAGAAATCTGAATCGCTATATAGTAATAGTTGTTACCGATCCCAGGTGTGAACTCTTTACCTGCTAATGGGAAGTAAGAAGTCCATCCTGCATCTGGTGAACCACCGACTAAGAATGCGATGTTATAAAGTATTGCTGCAGATGCAGTAATCCAAAAACCAAGTAAGTTTAGTTTAGGGAATGCAACGTCTCTTGCTCCAATTTGTAGCGGAACAATAAGGTTCATAATACCAAATATAACAGGCATCGCCATGAAGAAAATCATGATTGTACCGTGTGCAGAGAACACTTCGTTAAAGTGTTGTGCGCTTAAAAATGTATTTTCCGGTACAGATGTTTGATATTTCATCATTAAGGCATCGATACCACCACGCACAAGCATAACGATACCGAGAGTGATATACATAATACCGACTTTTTTTGCGTCTGTGGAAGTTAACCATTCATTCCACAACCAACCCCACTTTTTAAAGTAGGTAAGTCCAGCGACAAGACCAATAGTTGATACAATCAATCCGATAAATGTCCAGAACATTATCGGTTCTTCAATAATTAATATTTGATCCCATTTAATGTCCACTATGGTCACCTCCGTCATGTTGTTGACCTGCGTTTTCAGGATCATGGAAAATTTTTCCTGGGTATCCATGTCCGCGATATGCTTCAGGATTTAAGATTTTTTCGTTTGCGTTACCACCATGATCAGCATGGTTGATCCACTGTAAGTGTGTACCGACGTATGTTTCTCTTCCAAGATGTGATGGTTGAAGTTTTTCGTAATATTCTTCTTCCGTTAATTCATCTGCGTATTCATGTACTTCAGCTACCCATTTTTCGAAATCTTCTTGGGAAACTGCTTCTACACTAAATTCCATTTCTCTATATCCTTCACCATTAAAGCTTGTATTTCGACCGAAGAATTCTCCTTCTCTTTCAGCAACAATAGGTAATTCTGTTTCCATATTTGCCATTGTATATTTTTGTCCAGCTAATTGTGGAATCCAGAATGATTGCATTGTTCCTGCTGACGTAAGTTTGAATATTACCGGACGATTTGTTGGAATTGTTACATAGTTAATTGTTTCGATGTTTTCCTCTGGATAACTGAAAATCCATTTCCAGTCTGCAGAAGTTACATGGATAACTAAAGGTTCTTCATCTGCATATTCTGCAGGTACTTCTTCTAATGCATAAAGTGATTTAACTGTAGGAACTAGTAAAATTACAACAATAATAATTGGAATTAATGTCCAAATGATCTCGATTACTTTGTTACCTTCTTCTTGCGGAGGCATATAGTCTTTGTTATCTGGTCGAGCTCGATATTTCCATACAAAAGTAATAAATAGTGCAAGTACAACTACAAAGATAATCCCGATCCAGACAAGTGACCAGTTGATGAGGTCAGTTAGAATTTGTGCCTGTGGTCCAGCTGAATCAAAGATAATCAATTCACAGCCGCTTAAAACAAAGAGTGCCATAAGCAAGCTGACGGAAAGAATTAGGCCTTTAAGCTTTCTCATTTAACTCTCCCTTTCTATTAATTTTAAAATTTGAACTTTGCAGATGGGGTTATTGCATAAGGTCACAATTTTGACAAAACATTTTCACAAAATTGTCAAAGTTGTTACTTATTTCACAAAAGTAAACGAGACTTTTATGAAAAGGTTTTCTTAGGATGAATGAAAAAAATTCAAACATAAATAATATAGTTTTCACTACACTCATATTGTAAACCATAATTGATAAGTTTGGAATTTTAATTTGTGACAAATTCGTTAAGGATTAAAATGGCACTTGTATTTGTGAAATAACATACGTAATGGCTAATCCACTAGAAAAAATATTTTGATATAACTTAAAATCATTTTACGGTGTCTACTTATATTTCATAAAAAAAATACATACACTAAACATGATATTCTTTTGAATATCAAATCCTACCACGAGGTGATTTCATGCGATTCCAAAATCGTGTTGATCGTACCCATGAATTGTTCCGTTATAATTGGACAAGACCGAAACGTATGAATTCGCAAGTAAATGGCCAAACAGAAATGAGTCAATCAACATTTATTCGATTAAGAGATGCGAAGGCCAATCATCGGTAGGTAGGAAAGAAGAATATCACATTGTAAAGGGCAGGAGTCTATTCCTGCCTTTCGTCATGTTTTAGTTGTAATATTAGACATATATTCTTTATAATGTTAAACTTTCCAATCATTTTATTAGATGGTAATATAAAACAAGCAAGTCCTGATGGAATGGACTTAATTCGAATTAAAGATGTTAAAGGATAAAATTTATTCATATAAAACTTTTAAAAAAATACATTGATATTGGACAAAAAAATTACATCACGTTAGATTAAGACTAATAGGAGGACGAAGCATTACAATGGAAAATTGGATTATGGATATTATGAATCAGTTTGGATATTTAGGTGTTTTTCTACTGATCTGTATAGAAAATTTATTTCCACCTATTCCCTCTGAAATTATATTAACCTTTGGAGGATTTTCCACCCATTCTACAAATTTAACTGTTTTAGGTGTTATTTTTTATGCAACTTTAGGGTCGGTAATTGGTGCAGTTATTTTGTACTGGTTAGGGCGAATTTTACACATTGAACGGTTAGAAAAAATTGTTGACCGCTGGGGGCATCTTTTGCGGTTACAGAAAGAAGACTTATATCGTGCAGATCGATGGTTTCAAAAGTATGGATATTGGACTGTGTTTTTCTGTCGAATGATTCCGTTATTGCGTAGTTTGATTTCCATTCCAGCTGGCATCTCGAAAATGAACTTCTGGATATTCATCTTTTTTACAACAGTAGGTACAATTATATGGAACTCCATATTGGTCGGTCTTGGTGCAAAATTAGGTGAGAATTGGGAGACAATTGTATATTATATGGATATTTATTCGAATATTGTATATGCAATTTTAGCTATGATCATTATTGGCGTGATTATTTACTTCTTTCGTAGAGGAAAAAATAAACAAGTATAAACAAAATGATGTCGAAATGAAGGAGTTTTTAAATGGAAGTTTTAATTTTTTTAAAGGCACTTATACTTGGAATGGTTGAAGGATTAACTGAGTTTGCGCCTGTATCGTCCACGGGTCATATGGTTATTGTGGATGATTTATGGTTAAAATCACAAGAGTTCTTAGGTAGTCAGTATGTGGCAAATACTTTCAAAGTTGTTATTCAACTTGGATCGATCTTAGCTGTTGTTGTAGTATTTAAAGATCGTTTTATTGATTTATTAGGACTTGGAAAAAAAACGTACAAAATAGGTGAAAAGCAAAAAGGTCATTTAAAATTAACTCATGTCATAATCGGGATTATTCCTGCAGGGGTTTTAGGGGTTTTATTTGAAGATATTATTGATGAGATTTTATTTGGGGTTGAATATGTAGTCATTGCATTGTTTCTTGGTGCCTTTTGGATGATTTTTGCTGATGTATTTTCAAAAAGGCGCCCGGTTGTTGCTGAAACCGTAGACCAAATGACTTACAAACAAGCTCTATTTATGGGGCTATTCCAATGTATGTCGTTATGGCCAGGTTTTTCTCGGTCTGGTGCAACGATATCTGGTGGGGTTGTGTTAGGTTTGAGTCACCGTGCTGCATCAGATTTTACGTTTATTATGGCAGTACCAATTATGGCAGGAGCAAGTGGACTATCCTTAATAAAAAACTGGCAATATTTTACAATGGATGCTCTTCCATTTTTTATCGTCGGTTTTATCGCAGCTTTTATATTTGCATTAGTTTCGATTAAATTCTTTTTAAAACTAATCAATCGAATCAAATTGGTTCCGTTTGCTTTATACCGTATTATTATAGCGATCATTATTATGTTATTTATTTTTTAATTCTGAAGGATTTGACAGATAATAAATTTATCTTTCAAATCCTATTTTTTATGTATAGAATTTTAGAAACATTGATACGTGTTATTACGTCCTCTACTAATGAGGTGGTTGAATGAATCGAACATTAAGTAAAAATATAATTTGGATTTTAGTTGGTATTTTTACCATATTACTACTTAATAGATTGTAGTAGTGCTAGTGGAAATGAAAGGCAAAAGGTTCATAATAAAGAGGAAGGTGTAAAAATGGAAGAACAAAAGGAGAATTTAAATAAGAGCGAAGAAAAAAATGGATCAATTGAGAAAGAATTCGTAAATAAGAAAGTGGGTTCTGAGGTAGCTAAACATTTTCAAAGCCTATTACAAATAAAAAAAGAGGATGGGAATTTGCTACTAGACTTTACATTGAACAACATTTCAAAAGAAGACTTAACACTTACTTTTACTTCTGGACAACATTATGACTTTCTTATATTTAATAAAGATAACAATCTTATATATCAATGGTCAAAGGGCCGTTTTTTTACGATGGGAATGAAAGATGTTATGTTGGAACCAGGAGATCAATTAAAGTGGAGTACTTCTTGGGATTTTGAAAATCAAATCGGAGAACAAGTTTCTAAAGATGAGGAATACCTAATCGAATTTTTAGTAACAGCACAAGTCGAGCCGAAGGTATCTCCAGAAGAATTAAGGTCAAAAGAAAAATATATTCCTTAAATATCAATATACATTATTAATGGAGGAGTTGTCCTATTTTGAATTGGACAACTCCTAGATCTATATTAAAGGAAGGAGAGCCTTGATAATTCTACTATAAAAAATAAATTTGAAAAAACTATGAACAAACTATGACCCAACCATTAAATTAATTCTAAAGATTAGATGTAGTATAGATTTATGGACACAACTTGGTTAAGTCATTAATATTAAACTAACGAAAGGTTGTGTCCGAATCATGAGTCAAAAACGGTATAATCAAGAATTTAAACAAACAGTAGTT
>NZ_JAOUSE010000084.1:0-7737 GCF_025660415.1 Pallidibacillus thermolactis | reverse complement strand
GATTATTGTCTGTACGCTTCGATAACATCCTAAATTTCCCCCGTTAACCAAGAATTCTATCCCTATTATACAAAAAAAGCCTGTAGATTTGGCCACTAGTTAGGGACTTTGTCTACAAGCTGACACGTCTATAGGACGTGTTTTTTTTACTATTTACAATAGGTTTCTCCGTTCTATAGGAATATGTACAAGCATATACATGAAATAGGTGATATAGGAGGGGGAATATGCGTAAAGTTTCTCAAGTAACTGTGCGAAAAAGACTGGTTATCACTTTATTAGTTGGATTTCTCATTTTTACAATTATTGGCATACGATTAGCATATGTTCAATTCGTGCTTGGCGATATGTTAACTGAGCGAGCAAAAAATTCGTGGAATCGTGAAATTCCCTTTGAACCGAAAAGAGGAGAAATATTAGATCGAAATGGCATTGCTCTAGCTACAAATATCAGCTCACCGACCGTTTATATTGTTCCACGGCAAATTAAAGATCCTGCCAAAACAGCTGAAAAACTTGCAAATATATTAAATGCAGAAGTTCAAGAAATTTATCAGCAAATTACAAAAAAATCGAGTATGGAACGATTAAAGGCAGGTAGAAAAATTTCGAATGAAAAAGCAAAAGAAATTGAAGAATTAAATTTACCAGGAGTTTATATTGCGGAAGATTCAAAAAGGTATTATCCCTTTGAAGATTATCTGTCCCATGTGTTAGGATTTACGGGCATCGATAATCAAGGATTAATGGGATTAGAGCTATCTTATGATAAGGAACTAGCTGGGAAACGGGGAGCAGTTCAGTTCTATTCAACAGCTAAGGGAGAACGAATGGAGAGCATGCCAGACGATTATCATCCACCTGTTGATGGTTTAGACCTTGTTTTGACAATTGATTCACAAATTCAGACAATTCTTGAGCGAGAATTAGACAATGCTGATGCTCAATATAATCCGGATGGTTTAATCGCTATTGCTATGGACCCAAATTCAGGTGAAATATTAGGTATGGCTTCAAGACCTAATTTCGATCCTGCTGATTTTCAACATGTGGCACCAGAGATTTATAATCGTAATTTACCGATTTGGAGTACGTATGAACCCGGTTCAACCTTTAAAATTATTACATTGGCTGCTGCCCTTGAAGAAGGAAAGGTGAATCTTGAAGAAGAGAATTTTTATGATTCCGGACGTGTCGAAGTTGGCGGTGCTCAACTACACTGTTGGAAAAGAGGAGGACATGGTTCACAAACATTTTTAGAAGTTGTTCAAAACTCTTGTAACCCGGGATTCGTAGAACTTGGTGAACGTCTTGGAAAAGAGAAATTGTTCGACTACATAAAAAAATTCGGTTTTGGAGAAAAAACGGGTATCGATTTAGTAGGTGAAGGTAAAGGAATCCTTTTTGACTTAGATAAAGTGGGTCCTGTCGAACTGGCCACAACGGCTTTTGGACAAGGGGTTTCAGTAACACCCATTCAACAAGTGACTGCTGTTTCTGCAGCAATAAATGGTGGGACCCTCTATCAACCATACGTCGTTAAAGAGTTAGTCGATCCAGAAACGGAAGAAGTGGTTATGCGTAAAAAACCAGTGGCAAAACGGAAGGTGATTTCTGACGAGACATCAAAAACAATTCGCTATGCTTTGGAAAGTGTGGTTGCACAAGGAACAGGAAAAAACGCTTTTGTTGATGGATATCGAGTCGGTGGGAAAACGGGAACAGCACAAAAAGCACAAGGTGGACGTTACTTAGAAAATAACCACATCGTTTCTTTTATCGGTTTTGCACCAGCTGATGATCCGCAAATTGTTGTTTATGTTGCCGTTGATAATCCAAAAGGGACCGTTCAATTTGGAGGCACTGTCGCTGCTCCGATTGTAGGAAATATTATTGAAGACAGTATGCGAGTGTTAAAGGTGACTCCAAGGAAAAATCAAATTGAAAAAGAAACGACTTGGTTAGATACACCATTAGTGGAAGTACCTAATTTAATCGGACTTGAACGGAAGGAAATTGCAAACCAATTTTTCAATCTAAAGATTGATATGAATGGTGAGGGCAACAAAATCATAAAACAAGAACCACAACCAGGTACTAAGGTAAAAGAAGGTTCTACGATTCGAATTTTCCTTGACTAAGCATGACGGTGAAATCGACAAATGGGTTGTCCATTTTCGTTATGTAAAATTTTATTACTTCTGTTAAAAAGAGGAATGCTGATGGATGAAAATGGGCAACCATTTTCATTTTTTTATATTTTTAATTGTTATATAACCAGTTTGAATCGGAAAACAATAAATTCTTTCGTCTAGAACGCGAAATAATACATTAAGTTACATAATTATGAGAATAATTAAGTACAATGTTTGTGATAGGATAAGTCTATTGAAAATAAAAGAAATTCATCCGTCATGATGAAAAAGATTCCATTTAACATAAATTATTCGTGTAAATGATAAACAAACATAGAAAATTTAGCTCGATTACTGTAAAATGTATGTTGGTTATTTTACCCAAAATATAACTAGAAGAATTTTTGTTTGTTAGAAGGAGATGTTGTAATGGAACTCCAAGCGTTATTAGCTCGGTTACAATTTGCTAAAGTAGTAAATTATAAAGAGGATATAAATATTGATTCAATTGAACAAGATACACAAAAAGTTACCGATGGTACATTATTTATTTGCATTGAAGGTGATAAATTTGACGGTCATCAATTTGCCCATGAAGCGGTAAAAAAGGGGGCCGTTGCCATTGTAGCGAATAGAGTCATTCCAAAATTAAATGTACCTACAATTCTTGTAAGGGACACGAAACGAGCAATGGCTATATTAGCAGATGCATTTTATCAACATCCGTCGCAACAACTGTTTTTAGTAGGAGTTACTGGTACAAATGGAAAAACGTCGGTTAGTCATATTGTTGACCATATGTTTCATGTAGCAAACAAAAAAACGGCATTAATTGGAACTTTGTATACGAAAATCGGTAATCAAAAACTTGAGACGAAAAATACAACTCCGGACAGCATTACGTTACAAAAGACGTTTCACGATATGATTCAAAAGGGTGTTGAAGTTGTTAGCATGGAGGTTTCATCCCATGCGTTAGTGCAGGGGAGAACTTGGGGTTGTGATTATGATGTTGCCGTATTTACAAATTTAACGCAAGATCATTTAGATTATCATAAAACGATGGAAGAATATAAAAAAGCAAAGGGCTTATTATTTGCCCAATTAGGAAATCGGTATTCAGAAAAGCAGCCGAAGTTTGCTGTGTTAAATGGAGATGATCCGGCAAGTGAGGAATACAGCCGTATGACTTCTGCCCATGTAATCACGTATGGAATTGATCATCCTGCAGATGTGCAAGCAAAAAATATACGTTTTTCAGCAAGTGGTACTACATTTGAATTGGAAAGTCCTGTTGGTCGTGCGGTAGTTGAAACAAATTTGATTGGAAAGTTTAATGTTTATAATATATTGAGCGCGATTGCCGTTGGGATTGTAGCAAAATTACCGTTAAATACAATTGTAGACAGCATTCGCAGTTTTCATTCGGTACCTGGTCGTTTTGAGCTAGTAAAGGGAGGACAATCATTTCCTGTAATTGTAGATTATGCTCATACACCAGATAGCTTGGAAAATGTATTACAAACGGTAAAGTCTTTATCTGAGGAAGCAAATATATATGTCGTAGTTGGCTGTGGTGGCGATCGTGACCGTACAAAGCGCCCGCTAATGGCAAAAGTAGCATGCAGTTATGCCACACATCCAATCTTCACTTCTGATAATCCGAGAACCGAAGATCCGATGCAAATTTTAAATGATATGGTTCAGGGAGTCATGGGCTTACCACATGAAATCATTCCTGATCGAAAAAAAGCCATTTATCGAGCAATACATGAAGCGAATGATGAAGATATCGTTGTCATAGCTGGTAAAGGACATGAAGATTATCAAATTATCGGCGAGACAAAATATGACTTTGATGACCGGAAAGTAGCACTTGAAGCTATTCGAGAAAAATTAACAAAAGAAATAAAGGAACAATCGTAAAGGGAGGGATTGATATATGCAAGAACAAGTCATCATTTACACGATCTTAACAGCATTCGCCATTACAGTTATTCTCTCCCCAATATTCATACCGTTCTTAAGAAAGTTGAAATTTGGACAAAGCATTCGGGAAGAAGGACCAAAATCCCATCAGAAAAAATCAGGTACCCCAACGATGGGCGGGATCATGATATTACTATCCATCATTCTAACAACGATCATTATGACAAGTCTATTTTCAGAAATGACCGTGGAAGTTTATCTTTTATTATTAGTGACGATCGGATTTGGAATATTAGGTTTTTTAGATGACTTTATAAAAGTTGCGCTGAAACGAAATCTAGGTTTAACATCGAGACAGAAGTTTTTAGGTCAGGTCCTTATTTCTGTCATATTCTTTTTTATTTATCAATCATTTGAAATTTCAACGGCAATACATATTCCTATATTAGATGTTTCTGTTGATATAGGTTGGTTATACGTATTATTTGTTGTATTTTGGCAAGTAGGCTTTTCCAATGCAGTTAACTTAACGGACGGGCTAGATGGATTAGTATCAGGTACTGCAGCAGTTGCATTTGGTGCCTATGCGGTTCTAGCTTGGAATCAAGGCGATTTTGAAACAGCCATCTTTTGCGTTGCAATCGTTGGTGCCGTGTTAGGATTTTTAGTGTTTAATGCCCATCCTGCAAAGGTATTTATGGGAGATACTGGTTCCCTTGCGTTAGGTGGAGCAATCGCAACGGTTTCTATTTTAACAAACTTAGAATTATTATTAGTGATTATCGGTGGAATATTTGTAATAGAAACGCTATCTGTCATTATCCAAGTGGTTTCCTTTAAAACGACAGGTAAACGAATCTTTAAAATGAGTCCTTTACACCATCATTATGAATTAAGCGGATGGAGTGAATGGCGGGTCGTTGTCACGTTTTGGACAGTTGGACTTTTATTTGCTACGTTGGGAATTTATATTGAGGTGTGGTTATAATTGAAAAATATAGCAGATTATCGTAATAAAAAGATTTTAGTATTAGGATTAGCAAAAAGCGGTGTTAGTGCCGCTCTTCTTTTACATGAACTTGGAGCAATCGTCACCGTAAATGATCAAAAACCATTTTCAGAAAACCCTGAAGCACAAGCCTTATTAGAAAAAGGGATAAAAGTTATCTGCGGTGAACATCCGGAAGATTTATTAGATGAGGGTTTCCAGTTAGTAGTTAAGAACCCAGGTATACCATATTCCAATTTTTTAATTGAAGATGCACTTTCAAGGGGAATTCCAATCATCACAGAAGTCGAGCTTGCGTATAAAATATCTGATGCCGATTTTATCGGAATAACAGGGACAAACGGTAAAACAACGACGACAACATTAATCTACGAAATGTTAAAAGAAGGCCAAAAGAATCCGTTAATTGCAGGAAATATTGGAAAAGTGGCTTCTGGTGTTGCAAGGGAGGCAACAGCAGATCATAAAATTGTTATTGAACTATCTTCCTTTCAATTAATGGGAATTCGTGAATTCCGCCCAAAAATTGCCGTAATCACAAATCTTTACGAAGCTCATCTGGATTACCACGGTACACGAGAAAACTATGTAAACGCTAAGAAAAATATATATAAAAATCAAAAGGAAGAAGACTTCTTAATTTTAAACTTTGATCAAGAAGAATGTACACAACTGGCTGCTGAAACAAAAGCAACCGTAATTCCGTTTTCTACTGAACAATATTTAGAAAATGGAGTTTCGGTAAAAGACGGTTACGTTTATTTTAAAGGTGAAAAAGTGATTGAATGTAACAAAATTGTATTACCTGGAAAGTTTAATTTAGAAAATATATTAGCTAGTGTTGCTGCGGCAAAGTTAAGCGGTGTTTCAAATGCAGCCATTGAAAAAGTTTTAACTACATTTCAAGGGGTACGTCATCGCCTCCAATTTGTTCGGAATTTTAATGGTCGCCTATTTTATAACGATTCGAAAGCAACCAATATACTTGCAACAAGAATGGCACTTACATCATTTGACCAACCAATCATATTACTAGCCGGAGGACTGGATCGAGGTAATGGATTTGAAGATTTAATTCCTTATCTTCACAATGTAAAATCTTTGATCGCTTTTGGAGAAACGAAAGAAAAACTATTAAAAACAGGTCAGAAAGCAGGGATAGAAAATTTGCATGCCGTCAATAATGTTGAAGAGGCTGTACCACTAGCTTATTCTTTGTCTCAACCGGGAGATGTTATTCTTCTATCACCAGCATGTGCTAGTTGGGATCAATATAAAAATTTTGAAATAAGAGGGGACATTTTTATTAATGCGGTGCATAAGCTAGTATAAGAGCTTGGACAATTTTTTCCAAGTAAAAGATTGGCAAGCTCGAATTTGCTTTAATGGGGTGACCTGTTTTGCCGGTGAAAAAAACAACTCCAGACTTTGTTTTAGTGATTGTCATACTATCACTCTTATCTATTGGGTTAATCATGGTATATAGTGCAAGTGCTGTTTGGGCTGATTTCCGATTTGACGATTCCTTTTACTTTGCGAAACGACAACTTCTATTTGCCGTAGTAGGATTAGTCGCTATGTTTTTTATTATGAACGTTGATTATTGGACATGGCGGAATTGGTCGAAAATCCTTTTAATCATTTGTTTCATTCTATTAATAGCAGTATTAATCCCAGGAATTGGTAATGTTCGGAATGGTTCAAGAAGTTGGATTGGAGTCGGTGCTTTTTCCATTCAACCTTCGGAGTTTATGAAGCTGGCCATGATCATGTTTTTAGCAAAATATTTAACTACCAATCAAAAACGTATTACGCAATTCACAAAGGGATTTGTACCTAGTCTTGCGCTTGTATTTCTTGCTTTTGGTTTAATTATGTTACAACCAGATTTAGGTACAGGTACGGTTATGGTCGGGACTTGCATGATTATGATTTTTGTTGCAGGTGCAAAAATATCTCATTTTATTGGACTAGGGTTAGTCGGTGTTGCCGGTTTTGTTGGACTCATTTTAGCCGCACCATATCGAATGGATCGGATCACTTCTTATCTTGATCCTTGGTCTGATCCGTTAGGAACTGGATTCCAAATTATTCAGTCATTATATGCGATTGGTCCAGGTGGTTTGTTCGGTTTAGGATTAGGACAAAGCAGACAAAAGTTTTTCTATTTACCTGAACCACAAACAGACTTTATCTATGCAATTTTAGCTGAAGAATTAGGATTTATTGGTGGAGCTTTTGTCTTACTATTATTTGCGTTACTATTGTGGCGCGGCATTCGCGTAGCATTAAATGCGCCAGATTTATATGGAAGTTTTTTAGCAGTTGGCATTATTTCCATGATTGCAGTCCAAGTGATGATCAATATTGGAGTAGTTACCGGCTTAATACCTGTTACAGGAATTACCCTACCATTTTTCAGTTACGGTGGTTCATCACTAACTTTAATGCTCATGGCCGTGGGGATATTATTAAATATTAGCCGGTATGCGAGAATTTAAGTTTAAAAAATTTACAAAAAGAAGGGAGGAAATAACCTCCCTTCAGACTGTCGACAAACCCCAACTCAAATGCTTCATTTGAGTTGGGATTTGTCTTTTTTTGCTCATCATTTTCTAAGATTCTTATCTTATTTAGGCTGGACATGGTCTTTTCCATGTCCAG
>NZ_JAOUSE010000083.1:0-8017 GCF_025660415.1 Pallidibacillus thermolactis | reverse complement strand
AAAATGTTTGTTTGGTCACTTACATTCTACTAGAAAGGGCGATTTTTTTGTGTTTATATGCACCGATTTAATAGAAAGAGGCTGCCAAAAAGTGAAAATTACTCACTTTTTGGACAGCCTCTTTTGTATGTTTTTATGCACAAGTGGGAAACTATAACCGATCAATTTTATCAGGAGGATTATATATGGCAAAACGTAAAGCGGAAAGAAATGCGGTGGAAAAGCATTCAAAAACACCGAAGAAAAATATTGAACAGACGGATTTTACAGCAGAATTTGCTCGTGAAGAGAATCCGATGAAAGGATTTAATCGAAATTCTAAAAGAGGAAGAGAAGGGAAACATAATGAAAGACCAATCGAATAAAAAACAAACAGGAAAGGCAAGTCATGTGGAATTTGGGATTGAATTCGGAAATATTAATGCAAATAAATTTATGGAGTTAGCCACGGATCATTTATCACGAAAAACTAAAAAGAATAAAAAGCAATAAATAAATTATATGTTACCTAGGCTGACAGACTAGAAAATGGGAGTCGATGTTTTACTCCCATTTTTTGGTGAATCTAATTTTTTATTTTGATAAATTGAATTGCTTTTCTATTTTAATAAACTGCAAATACATTACTATTCTCCATGGAATGATCATACCAAAGGCCAAAACCCAAAACATACCACCTAGTTCCCCAATATCAATCGTTTGTGAAAAATATAACTTTAATCCGATCCGAACAATAAGTAAAGAAACTAATATAATTGGAAAAGCCTTTGATTTTTTTAAATAAATTTTATTCCCGTTACGTTCAAATTTTGTCGTTACTATTAGAAAGATAGATAAAAGAATGCCAACAATGAACGCTTCTAAAAGTTGTAATAGAGAAATACGGAAATATGGAAAAATAAACATGAAAGCACCAGTACTCATAAATATAGGTGGTAGTATAATTTTCTTTTTTGTTACAGGATAGTTGGTCGCCTTCATTCGTATTACGATTACGATAATTGCCATTATAAGCGGAATAATTAATGATAAATATAACATAGGATCATCCTTATAAAAAATATATTCTTTAGAAAACTTACCATAAAACTAGTATTCATACAATGAACTTTATCATAATTTAATCATGAAATATCAAATAGTCAGAATAAAAAGATCAATGTATTAGTGTCTAAATGTGGCATTAAAATATCACATGAATTGCGAATAGTTTTATAATTTTTGATAGAACAATTGCAAAATGGAAAAATTTGTATTATATTAGTGATGTCATCATTGTGAAATTCTGATCAAGTGGAGATGTAAATATTTATGTTTGATGCTTATAGCTGAGTGATTAAGTCGTACCAATTGTCGAACATGTAGATTAGTCAATTTCATAATATATTTGAAGAGTAGAAAGTGGAAAAACTAAGACAGAATGGTTTAATATGCGTTAATTGATTTTTTCCAATCATCTTGTATTTTAGTTCGAAGGAAATTTCTTAAGACGTTTCCGCTTGAAAAGTGGGACGTCTTTTTTCCTTTAATTACGTGAACTTTCAATAAAAAAAGTACTGTTTTTTACGCTAATTTGTTAGTTTTGTAACAGAAAAATCTAGTTTCTCTTTTATAAGTAAAAATTTTTACAAGTCAAAAAATGAAATTGTATAATAAAAATAGTTTTATAAGAATAATCTTTTTATTCAAACATATTTATTGTGTTATTAACGTCTTGGGAGGAAGTCGTTTTTATGAGAGATTTTGTAGCATTTGATTTTGAAACGGCAAATGCTTCTAGGCATAGTATTTGCTCAGCAGGATTTGTTTTTGTTGAAAATGGGGAAATTGTTGAGGCGAAATATTCGCTTATTGATCCAGAAGAAGAGTTCGATAATTGGAATGTCGCCATTCACGGAATTCATCCTGAAGATGTAAAAGGGAAACCGACATTTAAGGAGTTTTATCAGGATATTCGTGAGCGTGTTTCTGGCAAAGTAATGGTTGCACATTATTTACCATTTGATGGGTATGCATTACGTGATAATTTATTAAAATATAAAATTGTCCCGACATACAATCAATTGCTTTGTACATATCAACTTTCTAAACGATTAATTAAAGGATTACCTAGTTACCAACTTCATTCGCTATGCCAGTATTTTGATATCGAGTTAAGTAATCACCATAATGCATTAAGTGATGCAATGGCATGTGCCCAATTAATGTTACGACTTTCCGAACAGTTTCAAATATATGACTTAAATGCAATATATAATAAAACAAATATCCGTGCTGGGGTGATGAATGAAAATGGTTTTCGCTCGTCAGCTGTAGTTAATAAAGATAGCTGTATTGATTTTAGAAAAATAAAGGTTAAGGAGTCTTCGGATCCATTAAGTCCATTATATGGAAAAAATATTGCTTTTACAGGGAAATTACAATTCTTTACTCGAAAACAAGCAGTTAAATTAGTTGCAGAAAAAGGTGGAAAGCCGCAAAAAAATGTGACAATAGACACTGATTATATTATTCTTGGGGATTTTGAAGAAGCGATGATTAAAGGAAAAAAAACCGCCAAACTGAGGAAAGTAGAAAAATTAATTCATGAAGGTTATGGGATTGAAATTATTTCCGAAAAAGATTTTTTGAAAATGTTATCAAACAGCTAAAGAGTTCTCAAAAAAGTAAAATAATGACTGTTTTTGGTTGTGTGGCGACAGAGATCATACAAAACGGCCCATTATGGGTGAAAATTTGTCTTCATGTGTTTCATTATTTGAATCAAGTGTCTTATTCATCATTTGATATTACCTATGTATTATTTGAAAGCTGACCAGCAAATCTTACATAGTTTAAGCAAAAAACTAAAATTATCATTTCTAACAACCTGATATAACTGCCAAAATAGGGTAATATATTTTGAACAGAATACTTATTTATTAAGGAGTGTGTTAAATATGTGTGAAAAAAAACATAGGTTTACAAATCGATTAATTCATGAGAAATCACCTTACCTTTTACAACATGCACATAATCCTGTCGATTGGTTTCCATGGGGGCCTGAAGCTTTTCAAAAAGCTAAAAGGGAAGGAAAGCCGGTATTTTTAAGTATCGGCTATTCCTGACCCCTCGGGGTCAATAATTGAAATAGAGGATGATTAGATCTACATGTCATTGGTGTCATGTGATGGAACGGGAATCTTTTGAAAATGAAGAAATTGCCCGATTACTAAACGAACGCTTTATCTCTATTAAAGTAGATAGAGAAGAACGACCGGATATTGACTCCATTTACATGCTTGTTTGCCAAATGATGACGGGGCATGGAGGGTGGCCACTTAATATTTTCATGACACCTGAAAAAGTCCCGTTTTATGCAGGCACATATTTTCCGCGTGAAAGTCGCTACGGGATGCCTGGATTTAAAGAAATTATTATTAATTTATATGAACAATATAAAAAGAATCCGGAACAAATTAATCATGTTAGCCAACAAGTAACTGAAGCCTTAAAGAAAACGCAAGAAAAAAATCAAGGTCAGAAATTAGATGATCATACAATTCATCGGGCGTTTCATTTATTAAAGAATTCTTTTGATTTCACCTATGGCGGTTTTGGGAAAGAACCAAAATTTCCAATGCCACATACATTGTCTTTTTTACTTATGTATGCGAAGTATTATCGAAACGATGATGCGTTAAAAATGGCCACGAAAACCTTAGATGCCCTTGCTGACGGAGGGATTTATGATCATATCGGCTTTGGATTTGCGCGTTATTCGACAGATAGAAAATTTTTAGTTCCCCACTTCGAAAAAATGTTATACGATAATGCTTTACTTTTAATCACTTATACGGAAGCGTATCAAATGACAAAAGATCCACGGTTTAAACAGATTGCAGAAGAAATCATGACCTATGTTACTCGCGATATGCAACATCCGGAAGGTGGTTTTTATTCAGCAGAAGATGCTGATTCGGAGGGGGAAGAAGGTCGGTTTTATGTTTGGCGACCAGATGAGATAAAAAACATATTAGGTGAACAGCTCGGATCATTATTTTGTGAGCTTTATGATATTAGTGAACACGGTAATTTTGAGGGAAATAGTATTCCGAATTTAATAGGAAAAAATGTCACTACATTTGCCAAACAAAAAGGGCTACATGTAGATCATTTCATGAAAGATATAGCAGAAGCGCGCAAAAAACTATTTAATAAACGAGAAATGCGTAAACGCCCGTTTAAAGACAATAAAATATTAACTGCTTGGAATGGGTTAATGATCGCTGGAATGGCTCTAGCAGCAAGAACTTTTAATAATAATCGTTATATTCATTATGCAGAGAAGGCAATAAATTTTATTGAAAAAAATTTAATCATCGATGATCGATTAATGGTTCGTTACCGTGACGGTGAAGTGAAGGAAAAAGGCTTTCTTGATGATTATGCTTTTCTTCTATGGGGATATATTGAACTATATCAAAGCACATTTAAACTGGAATATTTAGAAAAGGCCAAAAAACTGGCAAATCAAATGATTCAATTATTCTGGGATCAGAAAGAGAGTGGATTCTTTTTTAGTGGTGCTGACAATGAACAACTTCTTATCCGACAGAAAGAATCCTATGATGGTGCTCTTCCATCCGGTAATAGTGTTGCGGCATTACAATTATTACGTTTGGCAAAACTTACTGGTGAATATACATTTGAAGAAAAAGTACAGCAAATCTTTGATACATTTGCAGGAGATATTGCTGAATATCCAAACGGTCATACGATGATGTTACAGGCAATTTTATTAAGTAGGCAAACGTTAAAGGAAATTGTCATAATTTATGACAAAGACAATCACAAATTAAAGAAGATCATTCATTCGATCCAACAAAATTATCATCCACATCTCCATTTATTAGTAGGAGAAAAGTTTAATGAAGTTGTGCCTTTTGCTAGTGAATATCAAAAGATTAATGGTTTACCAACGGTATACGTTTGTGAGAATTTCCGATGCCATCAACCGACAAATGATTTAGACCAGGCATTCATACAAATTTTTAACAATGAAAAGACGGAAAACAATGATTAGCAGATGGGGCTGACTTTTTTCAGCTCCATCATTCATTGATTTTCATTAATTTCTTTATTTATAAAACGTTTATTTTATAGTTATGTTTATTTACTTTTCTTTATCGGATGTTCTTAATTGCACCTCAAACATATGTTTTTCACTGCCTATATAAAACCTTTGTTTATGTTGAATCAAAAATTGATATTGTCCTGGGATTTGTGTTCCGTTTTCTAAGAAAGTGCCGTTTTTTGAATTATAATCGAATAAAATGAATTGTTTTTGCTTTGGGTAAAATGCAATAGCGCAGTGTTTTGGACTGATTTCTTCTGAAGAAATGACGAGATGACATACGGAAGGATTACTGCCGATTATAATTGGTTCAGTAACGGGAAAAACTTTACCTGCATATTGACCATGAATGCCGATTAAATATGGATGTAATTGGATACGAGGCGGTAAAGAAGTGGTTGGGTGAATCGGATGATTATTATTTGAAAGGAAAGATGCCTGCTTATACATCCTTTGTTTTCTACGGACGTTCCGATCTTTTTTTACAAATAATAAATAAAGTGTAATGATAGCTAGTAGAAACGAGGCTGAGGCGAAAACCATAACCAAAATGTTAATCATATTCCATTGAGTTTCCTTTGGTCTTGGTACTAGCTCATAATCAATCCCAAGCTCATCTAACTCAACTAATAATTCATCTACTTGTATCGCCCAGTTTATTCCATCTCCCTTTCGAATTCTCTCAGGAACCACTTGACCATCTTCATCAATAATCATGCCATAAGCTAAGGAAGCGCTACTATTTATACCTATTACTGTTCCCCAGTCAGAAAATAAAGGTCCTCCACTATTACCCGGGTTTAGTGGTGTGTCCGTTTGGAATAATGCAACATCCAATTCTGAGTAAACTTTTGCACTAATAATTCCTTCTGTTGTTTTTACAGTCGTTAAAGAAGATCCGTCCATACCTTCAGTGGCAGCTGATGGAAATCCCATAGCATAAACACGATCGCGAACTTCCATTTCTTCGGAACTCGTAAATTTTACAATTGGTCTGTATAAAGGCTCTTCTGCTTCAAGAATCGCTAAATCTTTGATTTCTGAAGACCATATTACACTAACTTCAATCCGTGTTTCTTCGTCTAATAGAATATAAATTGGGAAATCGAATTCATACCCACTGATAACGTGAAAATTCGTTACAATATGATAATCACTAACAACGAAACCAGATCCAGTTTCTACCGAGTTACTATTAGAATAAATTACAACCATCACAGTACTTTGCATATTTTCTTCTGTTGAAATATTCGCTTGTACAGGCTTAATACTGATTAAAAAAAGGAACAGAATCAAACAGGTTTGGAAGATCTTTTTGATTTGCTTCATAGTTGCTTACACCCGCTTTAACTTTATTGATATAGATTAAAAAAGAAAAACACGTTGATACCAATTTATGTTTGAATTGTGAATTTATATCTTGGTCAAATTTTTATGCGCCATTTTCCATCAATAATTTGCTGAACATTTTGGATCCAGTTTTTCTTTTTTGCTAAAAATAAATTTTTAATATGAAAAAAATACAAAAATTCATTTTTCTCTTATACAAAAAATCAATTTTGAATGAAAAATTGGAACTGAAAATTAACGAATGGATGTTCGATAAAATACTTGGCAAGCTGTAAAAAAAAGTATATAGTATAGATAGGAATTTTTCTTAAAACCTTTTGAAATTAGGAATTGTATATAGAGTGAGGAGGAAATTTTGTGAGTGATCGCCAGCAAGCCTTAGAACAAGCATTAAAACAAATTGAAAAACAATTTGGTAAAGGTTCTATTATGAAAATGGGGGAAAGAACTGAAACCCAAGTACAGACGGTATCAAGTGGATCGTTAGCATTAGATATTGCATTAGGTGTTGGAGGATATCCTCGAGGAAGAATTATTGAAATTTATGGACCAGAAAGCTCAGGTAAAACGACTGTTGCACTTCATGCCATAGCTGAAGTACAAAAAGCAGGTGGGCAAGCTGCATTTATTGATGCTGAAAATGCTCTCGATCCAGTATATGCACAGAAACTAGGAGTAAATATTGATGAACTTTTACTTTCTCAACCAGATACTGGTGAACAAGGGCTTGAAATCGCAGAGGCATTAGTACGCAGTGGCGCTGTTGATATTATTGTTGTTGACTCAGTAGCTGCCCTTGTACCAAAAGCGGAAATTGAAGGAGAAATGGGCGATTCCCATATGGGATTACAAGCTCGCTTGATGTCTCAAGCAATGCGAAAACTTTCAGGTGCTTTAAATAAATCGAAAACAATCGGGATTTTCATTAATCAAGTTCGGGAAAAAATCGGCGTCATGTTTGGAAATCCTGAAACAACTCCAGGTGGACGAGCATTAAAATTCTATAGTACCATTCGATTAGAAGTGCGTCGTGCCGAGCAATTGAAACAAGGCGGCGATATTGTAGGTAGTAAAACAAAAATTAAAGTTGTAAAAAATAAAGTTGCACCACCATTTAAGTCAGCTGAAGTTGATATTATGTATGGTGAGGGGATCTCAATCGAAGGAGAAATAATTGATATAGGTGCAGATCTTGATATCGTTGAAAAGAGTGGTTCTTGGTATTCTTATAACGGAGAAAGACTTGGTCAAGGTAGAGAGAATGCAAAATTATTCATTAAAGAAAACCCTGAAATGAAATATGAGATCTTGAATAAAATACGTGAACATTACGGTCTCGGACAATTAGACGAAAATGGCGAGTCCGAATATAACGAAATAGACCTTGAACAAGAAGAACTTGATATTTAAAAAAGATCACAATTGTGATCTCAGCTTGTAGACAAAGTCCCTAACTAGTGGCCAAATCTACAGGCTTTTTTTGTATAATAGGGATAGAATTCTTGGTTAACGGGGGAAATTTAGGATGTTATCGAAGCGTACAGACAATAA